>NZ_JBHWJY010000079.1:0-5529 GCF_042731135.1 Streptomyces sp. NPDC059874 | reverse complement strand
CCTCACTGCCCCCCCGGGCCGGCCTGTGGGCGCAACCCCCCCCGGCAACCGCGGTCCCCCTCCCAAAACCCCCCGGGGGGGGGGGGGCCCCCGTACGGGCCCGGCCTCCACGGTGCGTCAGGAGCCGAGGATGGTGGTGAGGAACTCCCCCGTCCAGGCCAGCAGTTCCCGGCCGACCAACGGCTTCCCGCCGATCTTCCCGGTCTTCGGCCGCGGGATCAGCACCTGCGAGGTCGCGGGCTTGAGCACCGACCCGGGGTAGAGCCGCTTCAGGCGCAGCTCCTGCGACTCCCTCAACTCCACCGGACCGAAGCGGATGTTGGGGCCCTGGAGGGTGATGTCGCCGACCCCGCACGCACGGGCGAGCATCCGCAGCCCGGCCACGAGCAGCAGGTTCTCCACCGGCTCCGGCAGCTTGCCGTAGCGGTCGGTGAGCTCCTCGCGGACCGCCTTGATGTCCGCCTCGGAGTTGGCGGCGGCGATGGACCGGTACGCCTGCAGGCGCAGCCGCTCGCCGGGCGCGTAGTCGTGCGGGACGTGCGCGTCCACCGGCAGCTCGATCTTGACCTCCAGCGCCGGCTCCTCCTCCACCCCGCCCTCCACGGCGGCCCGGTAGTCGGCCACGGCCTCGCCGACCATCCGGATGTACAGGTCGAAGCCGACGCCCGCGATGTGACCGGACTGCTCGCCGCCGAGCAGGTTGCCCGCGCCGCGGATCTCCAGGTCCTTCATCGCCACGTACATGCCCGCGCCCATCTCGGTGTGCTGGGCGATCGTCGCGAGCCGCTCGTGCGCGGTCTCGGTCAGCGGCTTCTCCGGCGGGTAGAGGAAGTACGCGTACCCGCGCTCGCGGCTTCGGCCGACGCGGCCGCGCAGCTGGTGCAGCTGGGAGAGGCCGAAGTTGTCGCCGCGCTCCACGATCAGCGTGTTCGCGTTGGAGATGTCGATGCCGGACTCGACGATCGTCGTCGAGACGAGCACGTCGAACTTCTTCTCCCAGAAGTCCACCACGACCTGTTCCAGGGCCTGTTCGGACATCTGGCCGTGCGCCGTCGCGATCCGCGCCTCGGGCACGATCTCGCGCAGCTTCGCGGCCGCCCGGTCGATGGACTCGACCCGGTTGTGGATGTAGAAGCACTGGCCCTCGCGCAGCAGTTCGCGGCGGATGGCAGCGCCGATCTGCTTCTCCTCGTACGGGCCGACGAAGGTGAGGACCGGGTGGCGCTCCTCGGGCGGGGTGGTGATCGTCGACATCTCGCGGATGCCGGTGACGGCCATCTCCAGGGTGCGCGGGATCGGTGTAGCCGACATCGTCAGCACGTCCACGTTGGCGCGCAGCTTCTTCAGCTGCTCCTTGTGCTCGACGCCGAACCGCTGCTCCTCGTCGACGATGACCAGGCCCAGGTCCTTGAACTTGGTCTCCTGCGAGAACAACCGGTGCGTGCCGATGACCACGTCCACCGAGCCCTCCTTCAGGCCCTCCAGGGTGGCCTTGGACTCGGTGTCGCTCTGGAAGCGGGACAGCGCCTTCACGCTCACCGGGAACTGGCTGTAGCGCTCGGAGAAGGTCCCGAAGTGCTGCTGCACGAGCAGGGTCGTGGGCACGAGGACGGCGACCTGCTTGCCGTCCTGGACCGCCTTGAAGGCCGCCCGAACCGCGATCTCGGTCTTTCCGTAGCCGACGTCGCCGCAGATCAGACGGTCCATGGGGACGGACTTCTCCATGTCCTCCTTGACCTCGGCGATGGTGGTGAGCTGGTCGGGCGTCTCCGCGTACGGGAAGGCGTCCTCCAGCTCCCGCTGCCAGGGGGTGTCCGGGCCGAAGGTGTGACCGGGGGCCGCCATGCGCGCCGAGTACAGCTTGATGAGGTCGGCGGCGATCTCCTTGACCGCCTTCTTCGCCCGCGCCTTGGTCTTGGTCCAGTCGGCGCCGCCGAGCCGGTGCAGGGTCGGGGCCTCACCACCGACGTACTTGGTGACCTGCTCCAGCTGGTCGGTGGGGATGTACAGCCGGTCGCCGGGCTGGCCGCGCTTGGCCGGCGCGTACTCGACGAGGAGGTACTCGCGGGTGGCGCCCTGGACGGTGCGCTGCACCATCTCGATGTAGCGGCCGACGCCGTGCTGTTCGTGGACGATGTAGTCGCCGACCTCCAGGGTTAGCGGGTCGATCGACTTGCGGCGCCGGGTCGGCATCCGGCCGAGGTCCTTGGTGGCGGTGCGCTGCCCGGTCAGGTCGGTCTCGGTCAGCACCGCGATCTTCAGCGCCGCGTCGACGAACCCGTTGTCGAGCGAGCCGCAGGCGACGTGCACGATCGAGGGCTCCAGCGCCCCCAGGTCCGCCTCCAGCCGGGCCGCGATGCCCTCGCCGCCGAGCACCTCGACGGTACGGGCGGCCGGGCCGTGGCCCTCGGTGAGGTAGACGGTGTGCCAGCCGTCGGCGATCCAGCCCTTGGTGTCGGCGAGCGCGCGGGCGGTGTCGCCCCGGTAGGCCTCGGGGGCCTGCATGCCGAGCTTGAGGACGTCCCCGCCCCCCGCCGCGTCAGCGGCGTATGTCAACGTCTCGTCGGCGGCGAAGGGGGAGACCGACCACCACATCATGCCCAGCTCGCGCGCGTGCTCCCGTACGTCGGCGATCCCGCGCAGCGAGGCCGCACCGACGTCGATGGGGGCCTCGCCACCGCCGGCGGTGGCCGCCCAGGAAGCCATCAGGAACTCCTGGCTCGTCGCCACCAGGTCCGCGGCCCGCGTCCGTACCCGCTCGGGGTCGCACACCACGGCCATCGCCCCGGCGGGCAGCACGTCGATCAGCAGCTCCATGTCGTCGACCAGGACCGGGGCGAGGGACTCCATGCCCTCGACGGCGATCCCCTCGGCGATCTTGTTCAGCAGTTCGCCGAGCTCGGGGTGCGCCTCGGCGAGGGCCGCGGCCCGCTCCCGTACCTCGTCGGTCAGCAGCAGCTCGCGGCAGGGCGGGGCCCACAGCCCGTGCTCGGCGATCTCCAGGGACCGCTGGTCGGCGACCTTGAAGTAGCGGATCTCCTCGACGTCGTCGCCCCAGAACTCGATGCGCAGCGGGTGTTCCTCGGTGGGCGGGAACACGTCGAGGATGCCGCCGCGCACGGCGAACTCCCCGCGCTTCTCGACGAGCTCGACGCGCGCGTACGCGGCGGCGGCCAGCGCCGCGGTGACCTCCCCGAGGTCCGCGCTCTCCCCCTGCCGCAGGCTGACCGGCACCAGGTCCCCGAGCCCCTTGACCTGCGGCTGGAGCACCGACCGGATGGGGGCGACCACGATGCTGACGGGCCCGGCGGCCGGGTCGTCCTTGCTCGGGTGCGCGAGGCGGCGCAGCACGGCGAGCCGGCGGCCCACGGTGTCGCTGCGCGGGCTGAGCCGTTCGTGCGGGAGCGTCTCCCAGGACGGGTAGTCCACCACCGTGTGCGACAGGTCCCGCGGCAGCATGGAACGCAGGGCCGCGGCCAGGTCCTCGGCCTCCCGCCCGGTGGCGGTGACCGCGAGCACGGTCCGCTCGGTCTGCCGGGCCAGCGCGGCGATCACGAAGGGCCGCGCGGCACCGGGCCCGACCACGTCGACGTGCATGCGGTTGCCGTCGCCGGCCGCCGTGACCGCCTCGGCGAGCGCGGGGTCCCGGGTGACGGCGTCGAGCAGTCCGTGCAGGCTCATGTAGCGGCTTCCATCCGGTGAGGGGGCAACGCGAAGGGCCCGACACGTCGTACGGGCCGGGGGTTCCCAGCCTACGCCCGCCCGTCTCCCGACCGCCGCCCGTCACGGAGGCGCTGCGCGCCGCCGCGTCCGTTCCCCTCCGCCACGCGCGGGGGATTCCGGTCCCCCGTGGGGGTGACGGGACCGGCGCGGTGCGGGCCGCCCCGGTGAGCGCGCGGGCCGCCCTGGTGAACCGTGGCCCTCCCGCCGAGGGACGGGGAGGATGTCAAGATGTGCTTGTAAGGGGCGTCTGAGCTCGCCGCGTCGCTTCCCCAGACGTTCGACCCCGACCGGCCCGAGGGAGCAGCGGTAAGTGACGAGCGATGCGATAGCCCGATCGGCGCCGGTGGCAGCAGTTCCGGCCCGGCCGAGCACGGGCCGGTGGCCGGGGCCGTACGCGGTGGCCGCCGGGATGTTCCTCGTCTACCTCGTGCTGTCCGTCGGCCGGTTCCGGCGGATGGAGTGGGCCTCCTGGGACCTGGGGATCTTCGAACAGGCCATCCGGGCGTACGCGCACCTCCAGGCGCCCGTCGCCGATCTGAAGGGGCCCGGGGCCAACATCCTCGGGGACCACTTCAGCCCGATCATCGCGCTGGTCGCGCCCGTGTACCGGGTCTTCCCCGGCCCCATCACCCTGCTGGTCGTGCAGGCCGCCCTGTTCGCGCTGTCCGCCGTCCCCGTCACCCGGGCCGCCGGACGGCTGCTCGGGCGGGCCCGCGGGATCGCCGTCGGGGTCGCGTACGGGCTGTCCTGGGGGATCCAGCGGGCCGTGGAGTTCGACTTCCACGAGATCGCCTTCGCCGTGCCGCTCATCGCCTTCTCCCTGGAGGCCCTGCTCGCCCGGCGATGGCGGGCCGCGCTGCTGTGGGCACTGCCGCTGGTCCTCGTCAAGGAGGACCTCGGCTTCACCCTCGCCGCCCTGGCCGTGGTGGTGGCCTGGCGGGCCCGGTCCACCGACCGGCGGGCCGCCTGGACCGCGCTCGGCGTCGCCGCCGCGGGCGCCGTCTTCGCCGTCCTCGTGTTCACCGTGTTCATACCGGCCTTCGCCACCGCGGGCTACGGCTACTGGGACAAGATCCAGGGCGCGGGCCCCCTGGACGGCCTCGGCACCAAGCTCACCACCCTGACCTGGGTGCTCCTGCCCACCTCCGGGCTGCTCGCGCTGCGCTCACCCCTGCTGCTGGTCGCCGCCCCCACCCTCGGCTGGCGGTTCCTGTCCGGGGACGACCACTACTGGTCCACCGACTGGCACTACAGCGCCGTCCTGATGCCCGTCGTCGCCCTCGCCCTCGTCGACGCCGTCGACACCCTGCGGCGCGGCGAGCGCCCGTGGCTGCGCTCGTACGCCCTCCAGATGCCCACCGCCGTACTCGCCGCCTCCCTCGCGCTGGCCGCGACCGCCATGCCGACCGCCAAACTCGTCGAAGCGAGCACGTACGAGAAACCCGCCCGGGTGACGGCCGTCGAGCGCCTCCTCGACCGCATCCCCGACGGGGCGACCGTGGAGGCCGACACCGGTCCGCTGACCCGGCTGACCTCCCGCTGCCGCGTGCTGTGGATCGGCGGGAGCAAGGGCGTGGTACCCGACTGGATCGCCCTCGACAACGGTTCCCGGTGGGCCGGCGAGGACCCGACCGCCTACGCGGGCCAGCTGCACCCCGGCGAACGGTTCACCGTCGTGGGCGAGGCCGAAGGGGTCGTCCTGATGAAGCGCGCCTAGGGCCTGTCGTCAAATTCCCGTCGTCGCCCGAAGGGCGGCCCCGCGGCGTCTGGTGCGTGCTCTCGGCGTGCCGGGCGGAAGCCCTCGTA
>NZ_JBHWJY010000078.1:0-39037 GCF_042731135.1 Streptomyces sp. NPDC059874 | reverse complement strand
GCGGCGCATGCGTCGCCGCCTGCCGCCGCCGGACCACCGCGCTCCCCACGCCTGTCGATCTCGACCGCACCCGGTGGAGGAGAGCCGCAGACCGCTTTCTAGGCTGACCCCATGTCCGACGAGTCACCTCTCATCCGCAGCCTGCGGGCCGCCGTCGCCGCCGCTCCCGAAGACGTGCCCCTGCGGCTGCACTTCGCCGAACTGCTCCTCGCGGAGGGGAGGCACGACGAGGCCGTCGCGCAAGCCGCGGTCGCGCTGCAGCACGCGCCGGGCGACGAAGCCGTACGGGACCTGATGGTCCGCGCCATGCAACTGCCCACGGCCGGCACGCGCCCCGGCGCCTTCGACTGGGCCGCCGCCGAGCAGGAAGTCGCCGGCGTCGTCGGCCCCCGCTTCGCCGCCGACCCCACCGGTCCCACTGACCCCGCCGGCGCGGGCGACGCCACCGAGGCCCCCTTGACCGCGGACGGCAGCGGCGACCCGGCCGATGCGTCCGCCTGGGACATCGACGCCCCCGGCGAAGTACGCCTCGCCGACGTCGGCGGCATGCAGGAGGTCAAGGAACGGCTCGAAGCCGCTTTCCTCGCCCCGATGCGCAACCCCGAACTCCGCAGGCTGTACGGCAAGTCGCTGCGCGGCGGGCTGCTCCTCTACGGCCCGCCCGGCTGCGGCAAGACGTTCATCGCGCGGGCCGTCGCCGGCGAACTCGGTGCCGGGTTCATGTCGGTCTCGCTCTCCGACATCCTCGACATGTACATCGGCACCTCGGAGAAGAACGTCCACGACATCTTCGAGGCCGCCCGCCGCCAGGCGCCCTGCGTGGTCTTCCTCGACGAGCTGGACGCGCTCGGCGCCAAACGCTCGCGCATGCACCACAGCGGTCTGCGCAATGTCGTCAACCAGCTCCTCACCGAGCTCGACGGCATCAACGCCGCACAGAACGAAGGCGTCTTCGTGCTCGCCGCGACCAACGTCCCCTGGGATGTGGACCTCGCCCTGCGCCGTCCCGGCCGCCTGGACCGGACCCTGCTCGTGCTGCCGCCCGACGCCCCGGCCCGGGAGTCGATCCTCCGCTACCACCTGCGCGAGCGCCCCATCGAGTCCGTCGATCTCGGCAAGATCGTCAAGGTCACCGAGGACTTCTCGGGCGCCGATCTCGCCCATCTCTGCGAGAGCGCGGCCGAGTACGCGCTCCTGGACTCCGCCCGTTCCGGCACCATCCGCATGATCGGCACCAAGGACCTCCTGAACGCGGCCAAGCAGATCAAGCCATCCAGCGAATCCTGGTTCGCCTCCGCCCGTAACGTCGCCATGTTCGCCAACGACGGCGGCATCTACGACGACCTGGTCGCCTACCTGAAGAAGAAGCGCAAGCTGTGACGACACACCCACAGGTCCAACGGGCCCGGATGCTCTACGAGATGATGCGCCCGGAGGAGGCACGCGAAGCGGTCGGCCGCCGCCTCGCCGAGGACCCCGACGACCACCAGGCGTGGAGCCTGCTCGGCCAGTGCCACCTGACCCTGGGCCGATACTCAGAGGCCTTCGCCGCCGCGCTGGAGTCCCTGCGCCTCGAACCGGGCTTCCTCGACGCGCACTTCGTCCGCGGCTACGCCCTGCGCCACCTGGGCCGGCTCGAGGAGGCCGAGGCGGCGCAGCGCTTGGCGATCCGCATCGATCCGTATGCCTGGGGCCCCCGACGGCAGCTCGCCGAGCTGCTGTTGGAACTGGCCCCGGACCGCCCGGAGGAGGCGCTCGCGCACGCCGAGGTCGCGGTGCGGGAGGGGCCGGAGGAGACCTACACGTGGGCGACCATGCACAAGGTCGCCACGTTCCACCAGCGGACCGAGTTGGCCGACGAGGCCATCCGGCAGATCCTCCGCGTCGACCCCACGCACACCCTCGCCGTCACCGTGTCCACCGAGCGCGAGGCCGCCAAGGCCGGCACCTCCGCCGCCCGGGCCGCCGAACTGTACGCGGGTGGGCTCGCGGCCGCACCGCACTCCGACGCGCTCCGCAAGGACCTCGACAGGGCCGTCTACCGGATGCTGCGCGGCACCCGATGGCTCGCCCTGCTCTGTCTGGTCATGGCCGCCGTCACCGTCGACGTCTTCCCCACCGGGGGCGGGGCGAAGGAGCTGCCCGTCCATCTCGGCACCCGGCTGTGGGCGCTGACCCTGATGGCCGTGGTGTGGGGCTTCGGCGCCTGGCGCCGCTACCGGCGGCTGCGGACCGGGGTGCAGCTCACCGTGTTCGCGCTCGTGCGCCGCTCGTTCTGGGCCAGGGTCGTGCTCGGCCAGGCCACCTGGGCCACTCTGTGCGCGCTGTTGCTCGTCGCTCTGCCGTGGAGCGAGCGCACCGTCCCTCAGGTCCTGTTCTGGCTGGCACTCGTACCGAACCTGCTCAGCATCACCCACGACCGGGACAAGGTCTGATGAGCCGGGCCCTGCAACAGGCGGACGCCCTCTTCGACCTGGGGCGCCACGAGCAGGCCGCCGCACTCGCCGGCCGGCACCTCGCCGGCGCCCCCGACGACGCCAACGCACTCGTGCTGCTCGCCCGCTGCCGGCACAGCCTCGGCGACGAGCAGCAGGCGCTTGCCACCGTCGAACACGCCCTGCGCGTCGCACCCGAGTCGGTGAGCGCCTGGCTGACACACACCCACGTCCTGCTCGCCCTGAAGGAGGACGAGCAGGCCGAGGGCTCTGCCCGGCGCGCCGTCGAACTCGCCCCGCAGCACTGGCCGAGCCACTACACCCTCGGCATGGTCCTCGCCCGTGGCGCCCGCCGGAAGCGCAAGCGGGCCGCCTACGAGTCGGCCCGCACGGCCGTCGCCCTCGCCCCCGAGGAGAGCGACGCGTACGTCCTCCTCGGCGTGACCGCCCACCACACCGGCAACCTCCGCGTCGCCCAGGAGGCCTACGAGACGGCGCTGCGCCTCGACCCGGACAACAGCATGGCCCACAACAACCTCTCGCTGCTCCACCTGCGCCGCCGCTGGCTCCGTCCCGGCTCGTGGACCCGGGCCGCCGAGGGCTTCGTCCAGGCCGCCGCCCTCGACCTGGACGACCGCCACGCCCGCCACAACCTGGAGAACATGGCCTGGGGAACGTTGATGGGCTCCCGCTGGGTGGCCCTCGCCGGAACCGTCACGGTGTCTTTGGGCTCTGCCCACCTGCGTGCGGGCGCCGCCGGCACCGACGCCCTCGTCACCTTCCTGGTGTGCGCGGCCGTGCTCGTCGGCAGCTGGGGAGGCTGGCTGCTGTGGCAGACCCGGCGGGTCCCGCCTCACCTGCGCCGTCCCCTCCTGCTGGTGTCGCGCGGCTGCCGGCCGGTCCTCGGGATGGCGTTCCCCATCGCGCTGCTCATCGTCCACTCGGCCTTGGCTCTGGTGCTGTGGCGCAGCGCCGTGTTCGCCGCGCTCGCGATTCCGCTGTTCTTCTTCGCGATCGTCACGTCCGTGGCCGGCCGTACCGCCCTCCAGCAGCGCGCGCCGAAGCAGTAGGAGGCAAGGCAGAGAGGCGGCGCCTACGCGGTGGGCATCCCGGCGCCGGTCGGTGTGCGCAGTGCGCTGCGCCGCTGGGCCCAGGCCCCGCGGATGTGGGCCGTGAGGCGGTCCTCCAGGAGGGCGGTGGCCACGCAGCCGAAGGCGATGTCCGCCTCCAGGGCGGGCTCGTCGGCGAGGAGGCCGCCGATGACCTCGTGGCGTACGACCTGCTCGTGGACGGCGTCGGCCTCCACGTGCTCGGTGTAGAAGTGTTCGGCGGCCGGACCGGCCGCGCAGCGCCGCATGGCCTTGGCCATGCGGCGGGAACCGGGTGACGAGGTGACCTCGACGCACGCGAAGTGCCCGACGAGAGCGCCGCGCAGGGCCCGGTGGAGCCCGAAGAGGGACATCAGGTTCACGGTCGCGAGCAGGGGCGCCGGCGCGCGGTCCACGTAGCGCCCGTACGCCGGATCCAGGTCCAGGTCGGCCATGAGGTCCGCGAAGAGCTGCGCGTGGATGTGGTCGGCGCGGCCCGCGCCGAACTCGTCGTACTCGATGGCCACCATCGCGGCCTTGGCGCGGCCGGTGAGCCGGGGGATGACCCAGGCGTGCGGGTCGGCCTCCTTGAGGTGGTAGAGGGAGCGCAGGGCCGCGTACTCGCGCAACTGCCACAACTCGCCCTCGGTTTCCAGGTAGTGGCTGAGACTGCCGGAGAGGTCGACGGGCTCGACGAGGAGCGGGGCGAACGCGTCCTCGACCGATCGGGGCGCGCCGGACAGCTCGGCCCGCAGGGCGTGGAGGAAGCGGTCTTCCAGGGCCCGGCGCAGCCGCAGGAGGTCCGGATCCCATTCCCGTTCCTCGTCCACGCCGTCGAAGCTCCGGTAGTGCAGCTCGTACAGCAGGTAGAGCGCGAGCTGTAGGTCTTCTCCCCACGTATCGGCCTTCAGGATCGAAGCCGGGCCGTACTCCGGCGGGCGGCCGGACCGCAGGGCGTTCGCCACGGCGGAGGACAGCTCGCCCCGCCCCTCGACGAGGCGGGGGCCGGCAGCGGTCGTCGTCGCGCTCGGTCCGCAAGGGGTCATCGCGGCTTCCTGTCCTCGGATGGCGAAACGGTGCTCTCGCGGCGGCGGTGGCTCGTGTCGCACCAGGGGTACGTTCGGCTGCGGCGGCAGGTGCACACCGCGGCCATGAAGCGGTCGGACCGGACGACCGTCCCGTCGTCCAGGACGATCTCCACGGGGCCCTCGACGAGCACCGGGCCCTGCGGGTCCACGAACACCCGGCGGGCGGGTGTCACCGCGTGCGTCGCGTTCGAGGCGCTGTCAGAGGTGCCGGGCACGAATGATCACCAGTTCCTCCTGATGCGGTCGATGACCTTACGTCCGTCCGGGGCCCCGGGTCCTCATGATCGAGCGCCGCCGCCAGGAAGCATGCGGCGTGCCCAGGGCCAGAGCCGTACAAGACGCACGCACCTCCTTGAACGACCGGCACGGCTGCCATGGCGACGATCGACTGCCGAGACTTTGCGACTGCCCCAAGACATGCTCGCCATCCGGAAGGCCGTCGATCTTAGGAGGATCAGACGAAGGACCTCAGCTCTCCTCGGGGTCCGCCCGCTCGGTGTCAGCCGGGTGGATCTGCTCTTCACGGCCGATACCCGGACGCTGCCGCTTGGCGCGGTGGCCCCCGGCATCCGCGTCACTCTCTGCCGGGGGCGAACGCCGGACGACGGCGTCGTCAGCCCGGCGCCGCGCCTCACGGTCGCCGCTCTCGCCCCCGGCCTCGGACGGCGTGGTCCGCGGATGGCGTCTGGACTTCTCGTGGTCTGCCATCGTGTCCTCCTTCGAGGGTGCCTGTCTCCGGCGACTACCCCACCCAGTCGTCCCGATGTCAGTGGAACGATCCACCGCGCCTGGCCGAGCCTGTCCTGTGTCAGGTGTGGAGACGGCTGTTCGTCCCGTCGTGGCTGTCGGCGTGTTCCTCGTCGAACCAGTAGTCGCCGGCCGCGAGGTAGCGGAACGAGTGCCCGCTGTGAGCGGCGAGGGTGACGGTTGCGGCGCGGGTGCCGTCGCCGCGGGGTTCCAGGGGGTGCGCGGCCGGGTTCCAGTGGTTGAAGTCCCCGACGACGCTGACCGGCCCGTCCGGAGTGTTCTCCGGCAGGATGAAGGTGACTTGCGCACGACCCTTGAGCTGCTTGCGTTCGAGCACGGAGAACTCCAGCCACGAAGACATGGGGGGATGAGCCCGTGCATCCTCGCGCGTGGTCAGGTCTCGTTCCCCCGCGCACGACCGTGGGTCCAGCAGGAAGTCACCCATCCGGTCCCAGTCCCGGCACCCTCCCGCGGCAGGGCTCCCGGCGCGATGAAGCGGCGCCGCGAACAAGACCGACGCGACAACGATCTCAGCGTCAGGGGCTCGTCCGGGCGGGCGGTCTCCCGTGTGTCCGATGCCGAAAGCAGGGGTCATCGTCGCCTGCGGAGCGATGGTGATGCTTGGTGCCCGGCGGAGGCCGGTTCCCGCAACGCCACGGTGGAGGAGAACGACATGGACGCGATCGTGCTGCCGCGCGCGGACAGCGAGTGAAGGGCCCCTGTGCGACCCGGCTCCGGGGCGGAGCGGAACACCGCGGCCTGGCGGTCAGGACGGTGGCAGTCGTGGGACTGACGGCGGTGCTGTGCGGGTGCGGGGCGCCTGCGGCCCGGGTGGACGGTGCCACGCAGGCCGGACGTGCCTTCGAGCAGGCGCTCGCAGACGCGGACTACCCGCGGGCATGCGCGCTGCTGGCACCGCAGACCCGGCAGCAGCTCCAGGAGGACCAGCACCGGCCGTGCGGTCCGGCGCTGCGCGGCCAGGAACTGCCGGCAGCCGGCCAGGTGCGCGCGACACAGGTGTACGGGCGGCAGGCGTTGCTGCGCCTGCGGAACGACACGCTGTTCCTGTCGCAGTTCCACGACGGTTGGAAGGTGGTCGCCGCCGGGTGCACGCCACGCGGCGACCAGCCCTACCAGTGCTCGCTGAAGGGCGGCTGACGTGCGCTTCCTGTTCATCGGCTGCCTGGTGACGATCCTGGGCGGGCTGGGGTACTTCATCACGATCGGAGCGTTGCACCGGTGAGCCGCGGGTCGCGGGAGGACCGCGGGGGCGGGTTCTGGCGGGACAACAGCCTCACCCTCGCTTTCGGCGGCGCCTTCCTGCTCGTCCTCGCCAGCCAGGCGTTCGCCGGGCACGCCGGCTTCAACGAGGACCTGGCCGTCGACGGGTTGCAGCAGCTGACGCTCGGGGAGTACCTGATGTCATCGGACTTCGCCGTCGACGTCAGCGAGAACTGGCAGTCGGAGTTCCTCCAGTTCTTCCTCTACATCTTCGGCACCGTCTGGCTCCTCCAACGCGGCTCGCCGGAATCCAAGGAGCTCCACAAGGCCGGACCGGAGAGCGACCGGGAGCAGCGCATCGGCGACCACGCCGGAGCCGACTCCCCCCGTTGGGCCGGGACCAAGGACTGGCGGCAGCACCTGTACTCGCGCTCCCTGGGGACCGTGATGGCCCTGCTGTTCTTCCTCTCCTGGCTCGCCCAGTCCATCGCCGGTGCGGCCGCCTACGACGAGCAGCAGCTGCGCCGGCTCCAGCCTCCCGTTTCCTGGGCCGCCTATCTGGCTTCCGCCGATTTCTGGAACCGCTCGCTGCAGAACTGGCAGTCCGAACTCCTGGCCGTGGCCGCCATGGCCATCCTCTCCGTATACCTGCGCCAGCGCGGCTCCCCGGAATCCAAGCCCGTCGGCGCCCCGCACACCTCCACGGGAGTGGAGGGCTGAGCCGCACGAGCCATCCGGCGTCGTTGCGGGACGGGGCGACGTACTCCAGCGTGTACGCGAATCGTGCCACCGCGGCGGAAAATGCCTTCCGTCGCCTCGTCCGATTGCGCCAGGATCTGCGACAACGCAGCGATCCGACACGCACGATGGAGGTACCCGGTGGTCGTCAGACCCGAACCGAGACTCATCCCGCTGTGCGGGTTGCCCGGCTCGGGGAGGACGACCCTGGCCGGGCAACTCGCCGCGGATCTCCCGGCCGTCCGCCTCTGCCCGGACGACGATGCGGCGCACGCGCCCTCGATGTCCCGGTGGAGCTGCGCTACCTGGGCGGTACTTCGATGCTCCGGGGCCTGACGAATTCGCCCTCTTCGACGGACCCGCCGACCGACGACGGGGGCGTCGACGGCGGCATCGGCCGGATCAGCCGATGGCCGCCGCCACCGCGTCCGCCAGGGCCTGCTGGCCGCGGGCGTTGGGGTGGACGGGGAGCGAGGGCTCCGTGGGGACGATGCCCGCGATCCAGCGGTCGGTGGAGCAGATGTCGTGGCCGATGGTGGGCGTGTAGGTGTCCACGTAGACAGCGCCCCCGGCCTTCGCCTCACGCGCGAGCACGCGGTTGAGCTCCTTGACCGTGTCGCGCAGGAAGGCCGCGTCGAAGACGGTGACGGGCTGCTTG
This sequence comes from Streptomyces sp. NPDC059874, assembly GCF_042731135.1. Lineage (NCBI taxonomy): Bacteria > Bacillati > Actinomycetota > Actinomycetes > Kitasatosporales > Streptomycetaceae > Streptomyces > Streptomyces sp. NPDC059874. The sequence goes on along the minus strand of NZ_JBHWJY010000078.1, from coordinate 31,062 downwards.
CCCAGGCAGTCCCATTCGTTCTCGGGGAGGACGGCCGGGTAGCCGACCAGCATGATCTTCGCCCGCGGAGCGCGGTTGTGGATCTCCCTCAGGGTCGAGGCGACCCTGCCCGAGGCGTCGTTGATCCGGTAGCTGAGGGTGTCCTTGTAGTGCCACGCGCAGGGCGACCCCCACGGCGCGATCTGGGCGAGCGCCACGCACTTGAGGATGGGCCCGGCGACGCCGGCGTCGGTGGAGCCGAGGTCGTTGCCGCCGATGGTGAGGGTCACCAGCTCGGTGTCGGCGGTGACGGCGTTCAGCTGGGGGTCGTTGACCTTGCCGATCACGGGGTACACGTGCGGCTCGGCCATGTGCTTGGTCTTGGCTCCCCCGCAGGTGACGTCGACGGTGGCGGCGGCCCGGAGCCTGGCGGCGAGCAGACTCGGGTAGTTGCGGTCCGAGCGCAGGCACAGTCCCGCAGACTGACGAGGGACGCCGGATCCGGCGGCGTACGAGTCGCCGAGCGCGACGTAGCGGCGGGGCGGTGCGGTGGAACCGGTGGTCCCGGCCGTCTGGGCGGCGGAGGCCGGGACGGACGTGGCGGCGAGCGCGGCGGCGCAGGCGGCGGCGAGCGTGAGGGATCGTGCTGAGGTCACTGCTCCTCCTGGCTGTGTGGGGGCGGCTCGAACGGTTACCGAGTGCTCGGTAGGTGAGCGACAGCATGGAGGGTGTTACCGGGGGGTACAACCGGTCAGTAGGTAAGGATTTCCCCAAGAGGAGAACCGCAACTGGTGTGGTTCGCAGGTGAGTTGAAGCAGGCGTCGAAGCGGAACGACCTCAGCCGTCCGAGGGCGGCGGGCAGGCCGGCCTGTGCGCTTTCGACCCGAGGAGCTCCGCGAGCGTGCCGAAAAGGGCCGGCATGTCGACCTCGTCGGGGTCGAGCAGCCACTGCGAACGCATCCCGTCGACGACGGCGATCAGGAGCGTGGCGGCCTGCTCGGGGGTGACGCCGCTGGGCAGCAGGTCTCCGTAGTCGGCGCGCACGATCTCGGTGTAGAGCGTGCGGATGCGGGCGTACCGGTCCCGGAAGTAATCCTGCGCCGGATGATCCTCGGTGACGCTGTCGGCGGCGAGCACGGCGAAGCACTGGACGATGCCGCGGCGTTCTCCGTCCCGCTCGAGGAGCCGGACGATCGCGTCCCGGGCGGCGGCCGTCCCGCCCGAGCGGGGGCCGAGCGTCGCGTGGTCGAGCTCGTCCCTGCGGTCGAGCACCGCCTGCAGGAGCCCCTCCTTGGAGCCGAAGTAGTGCAGCACGCCCTGCTGGGTCAGCCCCACGCGGTCGGCGATGACGGCCAGTGAGGCGCGGTGGTAGCCACGCTCGGCGAACACCTCCAGAGCGACGTTCAGGATGGCCTCGCGGCGCTCGGCCGACCGTTCGTTGCGACTCGTCCCGCGCCCGCCCACGCCCGCCCCCGCAATCCCCGAACCTGCGCCCCGTGCTCGACCGCTCCCACCCTAGGCCTTTCGTCAGGTTTGCCGGGACGCCTTCGTCCTCACCCAGCTGCTGGGACTGCCCTACGCCGAAGCGTCCGAGGCCGTCGGCTGCCCGGTGGGCACGGTCCGCTCCCGCGTGGCGCGTGCCCGTACGTCTCTCGTGGCGTTCCTCACCGACACGGGGACCCGGGCTCCCGAGGGGGTTCACCCGGCACCGCCTCACCGGCGGACCGAATCCCGGCAACACGCGGACCCCAGGCCCGTGGCGTTGCTCGCCTGACGAGGCGATCCCCGAGAAGGTCTGCCCTGTTCAAGGCAGGTGAGGATGTTCCCGGCCCGTCGTCGGCGCGCCGTTGATGACGTGGAGCAGTGGCGGCCCGGCCGGCCACGGCAGCTCGCCGCGGGTGGCCGCGGCGGCCAGTCGGAGCGCGCCGAGGAGGGGGTCTCCCTCGGGGGTGTGGAGGCGGACGGCGGGGATGCGGGACGACAGCCGGTCGGACACGGCCTCGCGCAGGCCGTCCAGGTGGAAGAGGCGGCCGGTGAGGGCGATCCGGGGTGCGTCGAGGCCGGCCGCCGCCGCGGCCGCCGTGTCCGCGATCTCCTCGGCGGCGCGACCGAGGATGTCCGCCGCTACCGGGTCTCCTGCCGCGGAGGTCTCGGCGACGTCGGGTGCCAGGGAGGCGAGGAGCCCGGCCCGGTCGGGGCGCAGTTGGAGGATGGCCGGAAGTCCGGTGACCGGGCCGAACCGGGCGAGGACGCGGGCCAGGAGCGCGACGGATCCGCCCTCGCGCCCGTCGTGGGCGCGCAGGGCGGCGTCGAGTGCCGCGCGGCCGATCCAGGCGCCGCCGCCGCAGTCGCCGAGCAGGTGGCCCCAGCCGTCGGCGCGCCGCCAGCCGGTGGTCAGGTCGGTGCCCAGCGCGATCATGCCCGTTCCGGCGGCGACCACTACGCCCGGCAGCGCGCCGAGGGCGCCCGCGTAGGCGGCGACCGCGTCGGCGGCCAGCACCAGACGGCGGGATCCGGTGCGCTCGGCGAGCGGGCCCGGCAGGCGGGCGGCCAGGTCCTGGCCGAGCGTCGCCATGCCCGTGGCGCCGACGGCGAGGGTGTCCACGGTGGCTGCTCCCGCCTCGGCGAGCAGGCCGTCGAGGGCGGGGAGCAGGGTGCGCAGCAGGGCCTCCGCGTCGATGCCGCGCGGCCCGGTGCCGGTGGGCGTGGCTCGTTCGGCGCCGGCTTCGATCCGGGGCCGGCCGTCTTCGTCGAGGCGGGCGAGGGCCACACGCAGGCCGGTGCCTCCGATGTCCACTCCGGCCACCCGGGTCGCGTCAGTCATGGCTCGGCCTGCGGGGGCGTCCCTGAACGGCTTCGTGGGCCCGGTGCAGCGCTCTGCCCGCCGCCAGGTCTTGGCGCTGCGCAAGCCTGACGTACAGGCAGTCGACCACGACGAGTTGGGCGATCCGGCTGACGGTGGCGCCGGTCCGGAACGTGGTCTCCCGGCCGGCGAAGGTGAGGAGGTGTTCGGCGGTCTTTCCGAGGGGGGACAGCGGGTCGCTGGTGAGGGCGGCGGTCGTCGCTCCGCGCCGGGCGGCCTCGGCCAGCGGGTCGATCACCTCGCCGGTGCGGCCGGAGTAGGAGATGCCGATGGCGACGTCCCCGGTGCTCAGGTGGGCGGCTCCCATCAGCGCGCGGTGGACGTCGGAGCGGGCGGTGGCGGCGAGTCCGAGGTGCTGCAGCTTGTACTCCAGGTCGGCCGCCACCACGGCCCCGGAGCCGGCTGCGTAGATCTCGATCCGCCGGGCGGCGGCGATCCGATCGACGAGCTCGTCGAGGACCCGCAGGTCGAGCTGTTCGGCGGTGTCCTGGGCGGCGCGTGCGTCGAGGCGGGCGACCTTGGCTACCACGGTGGCGGTGTCGTCCTCGTCGGCGATGTCGTCGCCGGCTCCGATCCGCACCGCGAAATCCTCGCCGCCGGCCAGCTGCGCGGCGGCCAGCACCAGGCGCAGGTCGGGGTAGCCGCTCAGGCCGAGGGCGCGGCAGAAGCGGGTGACGGAGGTGTCGGAGACCCCGGCGGCGGAGGCGAGGCGGCTGATGCTGAGCGTGGCGGCGCCCGCCGGGTCGGCGAGGACCAGGTCGGCGATGGCGCGTTCGGCGGGTGAGAGGGAGGGCAGCCGTCCCCGTAGCTGCACGATCAAGGCCTGGGCGGTCGGCCGGTCCACGCGGTTCCTCCTGAGCGCCGGCGGGCGGGGGGCGGGGGTGGGATCGGAGATGTTGCTCTTCCACATCCTGATCTCCTTGTGCAAGAATCCTCCACATCGCTCAGGGGTGTCAACTCTCCGCGGCGTGTCCGCAGTGTTCCGTCTGCCCGGTGAAGGAGGGCCAGCGAGGTGTACCGCTCTGTCGTGCTGACCATCCGCGCCCATGTCGACTTCTGCCGGGTCGCCGGCGCGATCTGTCGACGCGTCACCTCTTCCCGCTGACACTGCCCCGGGCCGCCACGCGGCCCCCACCTCACCTCCGAGGAAGAATCCGTGACCGCCCCGGCTTCCCATGTGCCCGGACGGCCGCTGCGGGCCGCCTACGTATTCGACCGCACCCTGGTCGCGCTCACCGAGAGCGAGCGCGACCGGATGCTCACCGAGTACGCGGCCTCCGGCCTCAACGCCCTGATCACCAAGGCGGATTCCATCACTCCCGAACTGGCCCGCGCCTGCCGCGCGGCAGGCCTGAGCCTGCTCGGCAGCGTCGCCTGCTTCAGCGATCACGCGCGGCCCGCCGCCGAGCGGCGCCCCGACCTGTACCCGGTCTCCGGCGACGGACGGCCGTGGCAGCGCATGGAGTGGTACACCGGCCTGGTCCCGACCGACGACGCGTACGTCACCCGACTCATCGACCGTTTCGCACGGTTGGCCGTCTCCCCGCTGCTGGACGGACTGGTGCTGGACTTCCTGCGCTGGCCGCTCCACTGGGAGCTGGAGCTTCGCCCCGGTGTCGTACCGCGCTCCTCCTCGTACGATCCGCACACGCTGGACGACTTCACCCGGCGCACCGGCACCGCGCTGCCCCCCGGCTCTCCGTCGGCCGTGGCGGCGTACCTGCACGCCCACCACGAGGAGGCGTGGCACGGGTACCGCTGCGAGGTCATCACCGATGTGACGCGCAGGCTCACCGACGCGATCCGGGCCGCCCGGCCGGGGCTCTGGACCGGCCTCTTCCTGGTGCCCGCCGAGGATGCCGGGCAGCGCCGCCGCCTGGTCGGTCAGTGCGTCACCGAGCTGGCGCCGATGGTCGACGCCGTGCTTCCGATGTCGTACCACGCGATCCTGCACCGGGAGCCCGGCTTCGTGGGCCTGGTCGCCCGGTCCGTGCGGGCCGAGAGCGGGCCGACGACCGTGGTGCCGATGGTGCAGACGACCAACTCCCCCGTACTCGCACGAGGTGCCGACTGGGGGCCGGAAGTCACCGGCACCGACCTCGCCGGTGCGCTGCGCTCCGCTCTGGAGGCTTCCGACGACGGCGGCCTGTGCCTGTTCCCCGGTGAAGGGTTGGACGACGCGGGGCTGCGGCTGCTTGCGCGGCACCTGCGGACCGGCAGTCGGCAGGCTCCTCCGCTGCCGCCGACCGAACGGCGCAACCCCGCCACCATCTGCATCGACCGGCTGCCCACGCATGAGCTGCTCCGTGCGATCAACGCCGAGGACGCCCGGGTCCCGGCCGCCGTCGCAGCGGCCCTGCCCATGCTCGCTATCGCCGTGGACGCGGCCGTGGCGGCCCTGCGGGCGGGTGGCCGGGTGCACTACGTGGGCGCGGGATCCTCCGGCCGCTACGCCGTCCTCGACGCCGCCGAACTCGCCCCCACCTACGGGCTGGAGCCGGGCAGGATCGTGGCCCATCTGGCCGGTGGGTCGACCGCGCTGGCACACGCCGTGGAGGACGCCGAGGACGACGAGGCGGCCGGACGCCGGGCGCTGGCCCAGGTCACCGCCCGGGACGTCGTACTCGGCCTCGCCGCCAGTGGGCGTACCCCGTACGTCGCCGGGGCGCTGGCCGCCGCCCGCGAGGTCGGGGCCACCACCGTCCTGGTCAGCTGCAACCCCGACGCGCCGTTGGCACGCATCGCCGACCTGCACGTCTGCACCGACACCGGGCCGGAGGTCATCACCGGCTCGACCCGGATGAAGGCCGGCAGCGCACAGAAGCTGGTGCTGCACGGATTCTCCACCGCCGTCATGGTCCGGTTCGGGCGGACCTGGTCCAACCTGATGACGGATCTCGCGGCGACCAACGCCAAGCTGGCCGACCGCGAACTCACCCTGCTCGCCCAGGCGACCGGCGCGGATCCCGGCACCTGCCGTGCCGTGCTGGAAGAAGCCGGCGGCGAGCTCAAGACCGCCCTGGTGGCGCTGCTGACGGGGACCGGTCCGCAGGAGGCGCGCACCGCGCTGGCGGCACACGGCAAGGAGGTACGGGCGGCCGTGGCCGCGCTGACGGTCCGATGTCCCGGGGACCGCGCACCCGCGACCTGAGTCAGCCACCGGACCACGCAGGCCCGGCCGCCGCCCGCATGTTTCCGTGCCCGGCGGGACCCCGCCAGAGAGGCTTCACCATGTCCCTACCCCCGCATGCCCCGCGCCGGCGCGCCCTTGGCGCCCGACCGCTGCCGGCCGGCCTCCTCCTCCTCGCCCTGCTGCTGATCGCAGCGGGCGGGCCGGCCGCTCCCGCGCCGGCCCGCGCGGCCTCCACCGCCGGCAACGCCGCCCCCGCCGTCACGCCGGCCCTTCGCCAATGGACGGGCGGCACCGGACAGTTCACGCTCACGGATGCGTCCCGGATCGTGCTGGACCCCGCCACCGCGGACCTCGGCACCAGCGGCGCCACCTCCGAGCGCCTGTCGACCCGTACGGCGGCGCAGGTCGCCGACCGGTTCGCGGCCGACCTGGCCGCGGTCACGGGGCGCACCCTGCCCGTGGCCCGCACCTCCACACCCGCCGCGGGCGACGTGGTACTCACCCTGGCAGCGGACACCGGGCTCGGCACCGAGGGCTACGCCCTGACCGTCACGGACACCCGGGTCACCCTCAGCGCCCCCACGTCCACCGGCGTGTTCTACGGAACCCGCACCCTGCTGCAGATGCTGCGCCTGGGACCCGCCATCCCCCGGGGCACCGCCCGTGACTGGCCCGGGCTCGCCTATCGGGCCGAGCACTTCGACGTGAGCCGCCGCTACATGGCACCCGCCGACATCGAGGACGAGATCCGCCGGGCCTCCTGGCACAAGATCAACACGATCCAGCTGATGTTCAACCAGGCCAACGCCTTCCGGCTGCACAGCCCCGCCTATGCCTCGCTCGCCCCGACCGATCCGGGCCGGCGCTACAGCCAGGCCGACATCGCCCGGATCGAGGCAGTGGCCGCCCAGTACCACGTGGTGATCGTGCCGGAGATCCAGGGACCGACCAAGGCCCAGCCGTACGCGGCCTTCGGCGGCACCGACCGCTCGCTCTCCGTCCGGTGCGGGGACGCCGGCACCCTGGACTTCACCGACCCGGCGGCCACCGCCTGGATGCAGGGCCTGCTGGGCGAGTTCATCGGCTGGTTCCAGGGCCCCTACGTCCACCTCGGCAACGACGAGGTGCCCGCCGCACTGGCCGACTGCCCCTACATCAAGTCCAAGTTGACGGCGGCCGCGCCCACCTTGGCCGATCTGCAGGAACAGTTCATCGCGGCCGAGCAGGCCACCGTACGGGCCCACGGCAAGCGCGCCATGATCTGGGTCAACGGCACCGCCATCCGGCCCGCCACCGACGTCCTGATCATGAACTTCGGCAGCACCGTCGTCTCCGCCACGATGCGTTCGCTCGGCTACGACGTGGTCGACTCGGCCTACCGCACCGGCCCCTACACCCGCTTCTACATCTCCCCGGCCGACTACGAGAGCAAGGTCGTCCCGCGCGGCGACATCCACACCTGGACCCCGGTCGCCGATCCGCACAACGCCGGCCAGGTCCTCGCCGCCTGGGGCGACGACCTGTACTTCAGCGAGACGGACTACTACCTCGACCTGTTCGACGGCCGCCGCGCCGAACTCGGCGAGCGCACCTGGAACCCGGACCCCACCACCCGCGGCTACGCGGTCTTCACCCAGGACCTCCGCGCCGTCGGGGACGAGCCCACCGCCGCGCCGCGCACGCCGCCGGCGCCGACCACCGACGGCGCACCCGTCCACACGTGGACCTTCGACAGCCCGTACACGCCGACCGCCGCGACCCACCACCCCGGCGACTGGAAGCTCACCCTGCCCGACACCACCGGCGCCCTGCACGCCAACGGCTTCCTCTACCCGCCCCATTACCCGGCCACCGGACGGGGCGGCAGCGGCCTCGGCTTCACCGCCGGCAGCGGCCAGACCCTCAGCATCGGCGGCCGGGCCGTCCGGGCGCCCTGGACCCTCTCCCTCTGGGCCAAGCGCACCGGCGACGCCACCGACACCGTCCTGCTGCGCGACACGGACACCGCCATCAAGATCGAGCAGGCCGGCAGCGACCACCGGCTGGGCCTCACCGCGTACGGCGTCGGCGACCACACCTTCGACTACTCACTGCCCCTCGGGCAGTGGACCCACCTGACCCTCGTCGCCACCGGCAGCGGCACCACCCTCTACGCCAACGGCAGCCCGGCCGCCGCCCTCCCGCAGACCATCGCGCTCCCGCTCGGCGGCTTCGGCGGCAAGCGCCCGTTCACCGGCGTCATCGACGAGGTCCAGGTGTACCGCCAGGCCCTGACCGCCACCGAGGTCGCCGCGCGCTACGCCCAGGCCACCGGCGGCGCCAACCTGGCCCTGAATCGCCCCGTCACCGCCTCCAGCACGTACCGCGCCGGCGTCGAACCCGCCAACGCCGTCGACGGGTCCGGTACGACCCGCTGGTCGAGCAACCGCACCGACCCGCAGTGGCTCCAGGTCGACCTGGGCGCCCCGACGGCCATCGGCCGCGTCCGGATCGAGTGGGAGGCCGCCTACGGCAAGGCCTACCAGATCCAGGTCTCCGACGACGCCGTCAACTGGACCACCGTGTACGCGACCACCACCGGCAACGGCGGGACCGACGAGATCACCGGACTGGGCACGCACGGACGCCACGTCCGCCTCCACGGCACCGCCCGGGGCACCCAGTACGGCTACTCCGTCTGGGAGTTCCAGGTCCACGCGGCCTGATCCTTCCCGTGCCCACACCTCACCTCACCGAACCAGGAGCATCCCCGTTGTCCACCTTCCCCGCCGCACGGCGCCTCGCGCCCGTACTCGTCGCAGCCGTCCTCGCCCTCACCGGCTGCTCCACCACCCAGGTGAAGGCCGGGAGCGGTATACCGCCGGCCCCGCGGGAGGCGCTGCCCACCACCGTCCCGGACGGTACCGAACTCCGGATCGGCGATCAGAACGCCCAGTTGGAGGTGCTCCTCAAGTCCTCCGGCCAGGACCAGAACGCTCCGTACAAGCTCGGCTACAACGCCTTCCAGGGCGGGCCCGCCATCCTCGAGGCATTTCGAGGGGGATCCCTCGACGTCGGCATCGTCTCGGAGACACCGGCCGTCTTCGCCCAGGCCGCCCGACAGGACGTCAAGATCGTCGGCGTGGCACAGACCAGCCGCAGCGCCGTCCACCTGGTCACCGCCCCCGGCACGACGGCGCAGACCGTCGCGGAGCTCAAGGGCAAGAAGATCGCGTACACCGAGGGCACCACCTTCCAGCCCGCCGTACTGAACGCCCTCAAGAGGGGCGGCCTCAAGACCACAGACGTGACCCTGGTCAACCTCCAGGTCCTCGACATCCCCGCCGCCCTGCAGAGCGGCCAGGTCGACGCGGCCGCCCTCACCGAGCCGCTCGCCTCCAAGTACTTGCTCCCCAACGCGGCCAAGGGAGCCCACGAGATCACCGACGACAAGGACCTGACCAGCGGGCTCCTGTTGCTCATCACCCCGGGCAAGACGCTCGAAGACCCCGCGAAGGCCGCCGCCCTGCGCGACTTCTCCGCCCGCTGGACCAAGGCCCTGGGCTGGCAGAACACCCACAAGGACCAGTGGGTGCAGGACTACTACGTCAAGAGGCAGAACATCCCGGCCGGCACGGGCGAACAGATCTACGCCAACACCGGCACGGCGGCGTTCCCCGCCTACTCCGAGGCCGTCGCCGCCCACCAGGCCATCGCCGACGTGCTCTCCGAAGCCGGCGCGATCCCCGGGAAGCTCGACGTCACGGGCGAGTTCGACCGCCGCTTCGAGGAGGTTCAGCAGCAGGCGCGCACCACCTCCGGCTGACCCTCGTACGACCGCACCAGGAAAGACACCTTCCATGACCACCGCTCAGCCGCGCATCCGCGCGGTCGGCCACCGCCCACCCCGGCTGCCGTTCGCGCGCGCAGTCGGCCCGCTGCTCCTGCTCGCCGCCTGGTGGAGCGCCTCCGGCACCGGGCTGCTGGACCCGCAGACCCTCGCCTCCCCCGCCGACGTCCTGCGCACCGCCCTCGATCTGCTCGGCACCGGCGAGCTCCAGCGCCACCTGCTGATCTCCCTGCAACGCGCCGCACTCGGTCTCGCCTTCGGGGTGGCCATCGGCCTCGCGCTGGCCCTGGCCGCCGGACTCTCCCGCATCGGAGAGGCCCTCTTCGACGGCACCGTCCAACTGGTGCGCTCCCTGCCGATCCTGGCCCTCGTCCCGTTGGCCATCCTCTGGTTCGGGATCGGAGAAGAGGTCAAGGTCATCCTGGTGGCGCTGGGCACCCTGGTGCCCGTCTACCTCAACACCCACGCCGCCCTGACCGGCCTCGACGTCCGCTACGCCGAACTGGCCCAGACCCTGGACCTGTCCCGCGGGCAGTTCCTCCGCCGCATCGCCCTGCCGGGAGCGGCTCCGGGCTTCTTCACCGGCCTGCGGCTGTCGGTCACCATCTCGTGGCTCGTCCTGGTGGTGAGCGAGCAGATCAACGCCTCCAGCGGCATCGGATACCTGATGACCCAGGCCCGCACCTTCGGCCGTACCGACGTGATCGTGGTCGGCCTGGTCGTCTACGGGCTGCTCGGCCTGCTCTCCGACACCCTGGTCCGCCTGCTCGAAAGGAAGGTCCTCGCATGGCGCCGCACCCTGTCCTGACCACTGCCGCTCCGGCCGTGCGCATACGCTCGCTCACCCGCGCGTTCGCCGGACGTACCGTGCTGGACGGCGTCGATCTCGACCTCGCCCCCGGGGAGTTCACCGCTCTGCTCGGCCACAGCGGGTCGGGCAAGTCCACGCTGCTGCGCGCCGTCGCCCGGCTCGACCACGACGCGCAGGGCGGTGGCACCGTCGACGTCCCCGAACGACGGTCCGTCGCCTTCCAGGACGCCCGGCTGCTGCCCTGGGCCCGGGTCCTCGACAACGTGGTCCTCGGGCTGACCACCGCCGATGCCCGTGAGCAGGGCCGCAGGGCGCTCGCCGAGGTCGGCCTGGCCGGCCACGAGCGGGCCTGGCCCGGCACGCTCTCCGGCGGCGAGGCCCAGCGAGCGGCGCTCGCCCGGGCGTTGGTACGCGCACCGCAACTCATGCTGCTCGACGAGCCGTTCGGCGCCCTGGACGCCCTCACGCGGCTGCGCATGCACACCCTGCTGCGCCGGCTCTGCGCACGTCACCGGCCCGCCGTCCTGCTGGTCACCCACGACATCGACGAGGCACTCGCCCTCGCCGACCGCGTGCTCGTCCTCGACCACGGCCGCATCAGCCACGACATCCGGCCCGACCCCTCGCATCCCCGGACAGCCGAGCTGCGCACCCGGCTCCTCACCGCCTTGGGAGTGACGGAACACGGCGGGAGCTGATCACCCGGCGGGCGGGCGCGACCCACTCCGCCCGTAGCGCCCGCGCAGCCCGCGTCCACGTCGCGTCCTTCAGGGCGACGGCCGCGGTCCGGGCGGTTGCCTCTCGGGCGACGCCTTGCCGGCCCCGGCCATCACCCGCTGCTCGGTCGAACGCTTCGCCTCCGCCTCCGCGACCGCGCCCAGGCTGTGATCGCGGCCTACGAAACGGGCCCGGTCACCCCGACCGCGCCGGGGAACACCCACCCGGACTGCGCCCGGCGCGGCGCGGATCTACGCTGATCAGGTGACCGGCTGCGCCGGAGGGCACGTGGATTCCGGATGTCGTCCGGGGGCGGCCGGAGGGAGGTGATGCCCGATGTCCACGTCCCGGGCAGCCGCGGCCCGCTGCGCGGCCGCCGCAGCCGTCTGCTTGTTGATCTTCCAGGGCGCGGGAGCCGCCGGGGCCGATGACAACGGCATCGCCGACAAGAGCGCCCCGGCCATCGCGGACGCCTCGCGCGAGGCCATGACCGGGGCCACGTCCATGCGCATGGTGGCCAAGGTGACCGACGAGTCGGGCACCACCGCTCTCGATCTCCGATTCGACGAGCGGGGCAACTGCGTCGGCAGCGTCACGCCTCCCGGCGGTTCGGGCACGGCCGACATCATCAAACGCGGCCGCGACGTGTGGATGAAGCTCGACGACGCCATTCTGCGAGCCCAACTACCGGGTGCCGCAGCCGATGACGCGATCGCGCTCATCAACGGCCGCTATCTGCACGGCACCACGGGCAGCCTCCTGTTGCGCGACTTCGCCGAGTTCTGCGACCTGGACTCCTTCAGGAAGGAGTTCTCCTCGAAACCGGTGAACGAGCAGCTGACCAAGGGCTCGCGGACCACCGTCGACGGCCGTCCGGCCATCACGGTCACGAGCCGGCGCGACGGCGAGACGGGCACGTACCAGGTCTCCACCGAAGACAAGCCGTACCTCCTGCGGATCCAGGGCACCGACACGTCCGGCCAGCGGGTGGAGGCCTCCTTCTCCGCCTTCGACGAGCCGGTCCTGGCCAAGCCCCCCGCACCCGCCGACTCGGTCGACCTGTCCCAGCTCCAGTAGACCGGCAGCGCCGCCCGGCCCGAAGAGGCGTGGCGTCAGGCGCCGGGCGAGACCTCGAGCGCAGCAGGCGGGCCGCTTCGACGAGGTTCTCCGGGAAGCCCGGGTTTCGGGTCAACCGCGGATCTTCAGGCCGCAGTTCGGGACTGACCCAGAGCCGTTCGGCGGGGATCGCGTCCAGCCCCCTGCGCGGGAGGGCCGCTGCTGGAGCACATGTGGGTGTGGATCTGGGTGTCCGGGCGGACGCCGCCGGTGGTGAGGCGGAAGGATTCGGTGGCCCAGGCCAGGTAGTCGGCGTGGTCGGCTACGCGCAGCGGCAGCGTTCTCCCGGCCCATCGCGGGTCGGACACCCAGCGCTGCTCCAGTTGCCGGGCCGCTGCCGTCGTCGTCGAGTTCGCCTCTGCCATGACCGTCACCGTTTACGTGATCGCCGGGTCTGCGAATGCGCTGATCCATCGCTCAGCGCATTGGCACCCTGTGCGACCGGTTGCACCGCTACGACGCCGCGAGCCGGGTCCTGCACCTGTCGAACCGGCTGCGGCCGGGCCGGCAGGCGTTCTGGATGGCCACCCAGTTGGCGCTGCTCGAATACGGCGACGAGCTCGACCGGCCGGCGGCGGAGGACTTCCCCCCGGCCGCCCCCGCCCACGCCCTCGAGCGGATCGGCATCGCCAACTACTTCGCCGCCGCGCTGATCCTCCCGTACACCGCCTTTCTCCTTCGTCCGGGTCGACCGGGCCGGGAACATGTCGAAGCGGCAGTCCGCCACCGGATTCCACTTCTCCCGCGCGGGCGGCACCTGCCCGCTGTGGAACGTGTACGAGGCCTTCGCCGCGCCCGGCCGCATCCACGTGCAGGTCACGGCCATGCCCGACGGCCGGCGGTACCTCTGGACCGCCCGCGCGATCACCCGCCACCGCGGCGGCTGGGGCGGACCCGGCAAGACCTTCGCCATCGGTCTCGGCTGCGAGATCCGGCACGCCTCGCGTCTCGTCTACTCCGACGGCCTCGACCTGGACAACGCGGCCACCGCCACGCCCATCGGCATGGGCTGCCGACTCTGCGAACGGCTGGACTGCCCCCAGCGTGCCGTCCCGCCCCTCGGGCGCACCCTCGCCGTCGACGAGAACAGCAGCACCTTCATCCCCTACCCGGTCAGCGGGGGCTGACCGCTCACGCCGGTCGGCGCGCCGCAGCCCCCGCGGACCGGCCTCGCCGGCGCGCCGCTGTTACTGCGCCATCTCGTACGCCCCGGCCAGGGCTTCGACACGCTCCCAGACCCGCGCCGCGCGGGCTTCGTCGACCACGGGGCGGCGGACGGCGCCCAGTGCCCAGGCCTGCTGCGCTTCGGTGGCGGAGTCCTTGCCGTGCAGTTCGACGGCGTGTCCGGAGAAGTCGCGGACGAGGACGGAGAACAGCTCGTCGAGGACGTCCCCGTCCAGGTCCGTCAGGCGGGCCTGTTCCAGGATCAGCTGGCCGTGCACCACCAGCGCGAACAGCTGGCCGACGGAGAGCAGGAAGTCCAGGTCGCGGCTCTGCTCCTCGTCGGGGGCGACGGTGGCCACGAACTCGCACAGGGCGTCGGCCTGTTCCCGGAAGCGGGCGACGTTCGGGACGGTGGCGTACGCGTCGAAGGCGGGCCGCCAGTCGTGGAAGCGGACGGAACCCAGCCCGCGGGCCGGTCCCTGCCGGAAGAGGAAGGCGTCGTCGGCCGCGTCGAGGCGGGTCGGCACCGCGGGGTATTCGACCGGCTCCAGCAGGTGGTTGCGCATGAACTTGAGGATCAGCGCGAGGTTGACGTGGACCGTGCCTTCGAGCTTGGGCAGGCCCCGGATCTCGACGGCCGCCTCCGCGAAGTAGGTGTCCTTCTCGAAGCCCTTGGCCGCGATGACGTCCCACATCAGGTCGATGACCTTCTCGCCCTCCGTGGTCACCTTCATCTTCGTCATCGGGTTGAAGAGGAGGTAGCGACGGTCCTCGGGACCGGCCGAACGGAAGTAGTCGACGGCGCGATCGCTGAACAGCTTCATCCCGACGAGGCGGACGTACGCGTCGGCCAGCTCGCGGCGCACGTGCGGGAAGGCGGTGACGGGGCGGCCGTAGAGGATGCGGTTCCGGGCGTGGGTGACGGCCTCGTACATCGCGTGCTCGCAGATGCCGATCGAGGCGGTGCAGAGGTTGAACTTGCCGACGTTGACCGTGTTGAGGGCCGCGTCGAAGGCGGCGCGGCCGGTGTGCAGGACGTCGTCCGGGGACACCGGGTAGGCGGCCAGGCGGAACTCGCTGACGTACTTGGAGGAGTCGACGACGTTCTGGACCAGCTGGTACGCCGGGTGGCGGCTGTCGGCGGCGAAGAAGACGTACCCGTCCGGGCCCTCGATGTCGGTGCGGCGGCCGAAGACGGAGACGAGCCCGGCGGCGTTGCCGTTGCCGATGTAGTACTTGGAACCGGTGGCCAGGAATCCGCCGTCGCCGTCGGGCTCCAGCAGCATGTCGGTGGAGTAGATGTCGGCGCCGTGGGTCCGCTCGGACAGCCCGAAGGCGAAGACCTCGCCCTGGGTGAGGAGTTCGGCGGCGCGGGCGCGGGCGGCGGCGTTGTCGCTCTGCCAGACCGGGCCGAGACCGAGGATGGTCACCTGCCACGCGTACCAGTAGTCGAGGCCGTAGAACCCGAAGATCTCGTTGAGCGCGGCGATCCGGGCGGTGTCCCAGCGCTGGTCCTCCTGTGCGGCGGCGGAGGCCGGGGTGAGGAAGGTGGAGAACAGGCCTTCCTTGGCGGCGAAGGCGAGGAACTCCCCCAGCCAGGCGCGGGAGCGGTAGTCCTCGATCAGCTTGCGCTTGCCGCGCTCCTCGAACCAGTCGATGGTCGCGCGGAGCAGCCTGCGGGTCTCGGGGTCGAAGTGCGCCGGGTCGTAGGTGTGCGGGTTGAACAGCAGGGAGTCGGCCATGGAGGTTCACCTTCGGATGAGGGACGAGGGAGAAAGGAAGGAGGAGGGAGGAGGGAGGGGACGGTGGTGTCACGCGAGGCGGTGGAGGGTGGCGAGGACGTCGTCCAGCCAGGCGATCGTCATCCGTTCGTACGCGATTCCGCCGCGCAGCACGACGTGCTGGAGCTCCTGTCCGGCGTCGAGCGGGGCGGGGGCATCGGGTCCGGTGAAGTCACGCAGTTCTCCGGCGAGATAGTGCGCGAGCCGGTCGCTGTGCACCTGGTGGTGCCGTTCGACCTCGTGGATCAGCGCGCCCGGGTCGTCGTAGGCCGCGCCCCGGATCTTCACGGCGAGGTCGTGGCGCAGGCTCTCGGGTTCGATCGGCTCGTGCAGCCACCGGGAGAGGACCTCGCGGCCGGGGCCGGCGACGGAGTACTCCTTCTTGTCGGGCCTGGCCTGCTGCGGCACCTCGCGGACGGTGAGCAGGCCGTCACGCTCCATGCGCCCCAGGACCCGGTAGATCTGCTGGTGCGTGGCGGTCCAGAAGTAGCCGATGGACCGGTCGAACCGCCGGGCCAGTTCGTAGCCCGAGCCGGGCATCTCCAGCAGGGAGACGAGTATCGCGTGGTCGAGCGCCATGCCCCGATCCTTCTATGCAACTCGTTGCATAGACAAGTGCCGACGCCCCGGTGAGACGCGGCTCACCCGCGGGACCCCGGGCGGGTGCGTGGAGCGACGACCATCATGCGATTTGCATATGTTCGCGGATCTGTTGCAGAACCGATACATCTCTCCCCGTCTCCGGGAAGTGAATTTCGGACGGCATCGGAGAAAACTGGTCGGCCGTCAGGCGCCAGGAATCACGACATTTGAAAGCAGGATCTTCATACGTGTCCCATCTGCCGCATCCGAACGCGGAGGTATCACGATGTCCGTCTTCAGGACCGAATTCGAATCCCGTAAAGCCCGACAGGATCACCGACTTGTTCGCCGCCCTGCCGGATTCGACCCCCCTCGCGTCATGCTGCTGCTCTGCCTCTTGACCACGAGTACGCTGGTCGGCCCCGTGCAACCCGCCAACGCGGCCGCACCGTACGGCGTCACGGCAGTGGCCGTGGCCGCCTCCAAGGAGGGCGCACCGTATGCCCGCGGCGCAGCAGGACCAAAACGCTTCGACTGCTCAGGCCTGACGCTCTATTCATTTCGAAGAGCCGGCAGACAGCTGCCCCGTACCGCGGAGCAGCAGTACCAGCACACCTCTCACATTCCCCGCGACAAACGCGCCTTGGGAGATCTCGTGTTCTTTCCCAGGGGCTCGACCGTGGAGCACGTAGGCATCTACGCCGGCCACGACAAGATCTGGCACGCGCCCCGCCCCGGTACCCGGGTGCGACTGGAACGGATCTGGAGCCGGAACGTCCGCTACGGGCGCGCCGGTTGACCCCACGGACAACCGGCGCCGGGGCCGCCGCACCCCCCTCAGGTGCGACGGCCCCGGCGCGCTCACGGACGGCTCCGCCACGCGTTCACGAACGACTCCGCCACGCGCTCACGGACGGCTCCGCCACGCGCTCACGGACTGCTCCACCTACTCCGCGGACACCTTCAGCAGCTTGTTCGGAGTGCCGCTGCTCGGGTTGGTGATCTTCCCCGAAGTCGCCCCCGCCGTCAGGGCCTGCGCGACCTGCGCGGGCGACGCGTCCTTGTGTCCGGCCAGGTAGAGGGCCGCCGCTCCCACCACGTGCGGGGTCGCCATCGAGGTGCCGGAGATGGTCTTCGTGCCGCTGTCACTGTCGTTCCAGGCGGAGGTGATCTCCGAGCCCGGTGCGTAGAGGTCCACGACCGAGCCGAAGTTGGAGAACGACGACTGCGAGTCGTCTGCCGCGCTGGAGGCCACCGTGACGGCCTCCGGGACCCGCGAGGGAGAGCCCTGCCCCGCGTCGGTGGACTCGTTGCCCGCCGCGACGGCGAAGGTGACACCGGCGGCTATCGACCGGCGCACCGCCTCGTCGAGCGCCTCGTCGGCGCCGCCGCCGAGGCTCATGTTGGCGACCGAGGGGCCACTGTGATGCTGCGTCACCCAGTCGATGCCCGCCACGACCTGCTCGGTGGTGCCGGACCCGTTGTCGTCGAGCACACGGACCGCGACGACCTTGGCCTTCTTGGCCACCCCGTGGGAGGTGCCCGCGATGGTCCCGGCAACGTGCGTGCCGTGCCCGTTGCCGTCATCGGCGCTCTGATCGTTGTCCACCGCGTCGAAGCCGTGCGTGGCCCGGCCGCCGAAGTCCTTGTGGCTGATCCGCACGCCGGTGTCGATGACGTAGGCCGTCACGCCCTCACCACCCGCGTCGGGGTACGTGTACTTCTTGTCCCCCGCCGTCTCCTTCTGGTCGATGCGGTCGAGGCCCCAGGACGGGGGATTGTCCTGGGTGCTGTTGATGGAGAACTTCTTGTTCTGGACGACCTTGCCCACGGCCGGGTCGGCGGCGAGGCGCTTGGCATCGGTCTCCGAAAGCCCTGTCGCGGAGAAGCCGTTGATCGCGGACGTGTAGGTGCGCTTCAGCTCGCCGCCGTACTTCTTGGCCAGCGCTCGTTTGTCCGCGTTCTTGTCGAGTATGACGATGTAGCTGCCGCTGAGCGCACCGGGTGCGCCGAGCCCGTACACCGTTCCCTCGGCCGGAGTGTTCGCGCCGGCGAGGGGGGACAACAGCATGCTGACACCGGTTGCAGTGGCGACTCCGGTGGCCACTGCAAGGACCCGGAAACCGCGTGAACGGGTGCGTGCGTGCTTGTGAGTTGACATGAAGAGAGAGCTCCTCGTGTTGACGTGTGGGGCGTCAAGGCGTGTTGCATGAACCCTCCGAAGCAGGAAGATCTCCGGGGGTTCAGCTCGAAACCCTGACCGATTACGGGAGTTGATTCAAGGCCGCCCCGCGCGTCGGCGTTACTCAACAAGGTTTCTTAAAGAGACCTCCGCACCGGCCCCCCACAATGACCACACTCTTCGAACCACCCACACATACACACGACTTCCGGATGCATTCGCGAACACGGGACTGGAGCAACGCGCGTTCGTCGCGCGGACGTGATCTCCCCCAGGCCAGGATGTGCCGCTGGGCGATGCCGACATGGAGTGGTGGAGGGGTGCCACTTCCACCTTTGAGCGCCGCTACGGAAGGAGCGTCAGCCGCCGATGCGGGCGATCAGGAGGGCGACGTCGTCGTCAGCCGCAGCCGGGACGAGGTGGGTGATCAGCGAGTCGCACAGGTGGTCCAGCTGCCGCTGCGGATCCGCGAGCAGTCGCGTCAGTTCGGCCAGCCGCTCGTCGAGGTCAAAGCCGCGGGCTTCGATCAGTCCGTCGGTGTACAGCGCGAGGAGGCTGCCGGGAGCCACCGTGAAGTCGGTGGGCGTGAAGGCGACGCCCCCGACGCCCAGGGGGACGCCGGGCGCGGTGTCCAGGAGCCGGACCGTGCCGTCGGGGAGCACGAGTGCGGGCGGCGGATGCCCGGCCCGGGTGACGGTGCAGTGCCCGGTGGCCGGGTCGCAGACGATGTACAGGAAGGTGGCCAGCATCGGCTCGGCGAGATCGGCGAGGGCGGCTTCCAGCTGGTGCAACAGCCGTACGGGCGAAAGGTCCAGGCGCCCGAGGGCCCGTACCGAGGCGGACAGCCGGCCCATGACCGCGGCCGCGGCGATGCCGTGCCCCATGACGTCGCCGATGAGCAGGGCCACCTTTCCGCCGGCCAGTGCCAGGACGTCGTACCAGTCCCCGCCGACCTCGTTGACGTCGCTCGCGGGGAGGTAGCGGTGGCTGACCTCGATGCCGGGTGGCGCCGTGATGTGCTGGGGAAGCATGCTGCGCTGGAGGATGACGGCGGTCTCGTGCTCACGGTGGTAGAGCCGGGCGTTGTCGATGCTGAGCGCGGCGCGGGCCGTGAGTTCACCGGCGAGCGTGACGTCTTCGGATCCGAAGGGTCCCATCGGGCGCGTGCGGTAGAACGTGGCGACGCCGAGCACGGTCTCGCGGGCCACCAGGGGCGCCATGATGAACGAGTGCACGCCCGCCGCGACCAGTTGCGCGGGTTTCGCCGAGTGCCGGGACGCGGGGGCGATGGCCTGCTCGTCGAGCCGGGCGATCAGGAAGGTCTGCCGGGCCGCGAGGGCCTGGGTGTAGGGGGCCGCCGAGGGGAAGACGAGGGTCCTGCCGAGGGGGGTGAGGATGGCGGTCACCTCGGATCCGGACAGCGGGGCCTTGCCGAGGCGCCGCAGGGCGACCCCACCGGCCAGCCCCATACCGGGCTCGTCCCCGTGCGCCAGCGCGTCCAGGACGTCCACGGTGACGGCATCGGCGAGGCGCGGGACGGCGAGATCGGCGAGTTCCTGCGCGGTGCGCTCCAGGTCGAGACTGGAGCCGACGCGCATGCTGGCCTCACTGAGCATGGCGAGCCTGCGCCGCCCCGCTTCGGCTTCCACGTGGTCGCGCTGCTGCTCGGTGATGTCGACGAGCGAGGCGATGACACCGATCGGCATCCGGGCGGGGTCTTCCACCCGGACGTAGGAACACGACCACACCCGGTCGTGGTCCGGTTCGGCCGGCGTCCGTCCGACACGCCGACGGTCCAGGAGCGGCTGCCCGGTCTCCAGGACCTGCCGCATGGCCTCCTCCATCTCCTGGGCGTTCACCTCCGGGAGGATCTGGGCCAGGCGCCGTCCCACGTGCGCCGACTCCGGCAGGCCGTTCATGGCTTCGAGCGCGGGGTTGACCTGCAGGAACCGCAGTTGTGTGTCGAGGATGGCGATACCGACCGGGGAGCGCTCGAACAGGCCGTCCCACACCGCCGACGACCCGCGGATGCGCCGTGCGGCGTGCGCGTCGGCGGCGAAGACCAGCACCGTTGCCGAACCGTGCTGCCGGTCGGACACCGGAGCGGCCCAGATCTCCACCTCCAGCGGGTGCCCGTCTCGGTGCCAGGCGGTCACCGTGCCCATCACACCGCGCCCGGTGGCCGCGGCTTCCCAGAGCGAGCGGCCCAGACTGCGATCGGCGCCCGGGTGGAGGAGGTCGGAAATGTGGCGCCCCAGCATCTCCGGCGGGGCATGGCCCAGCAACTCCTGCGCGACCTGGTTCCAGCGCACGATCGTCCCGTCGGCGCTGGTGGCCACGAGTGCGACCGGAAGCGCGCCCAGCCATCCACCGGCGGCCTGCGCGGCGCCGCTGATCAGCTCGTCGACCGGTATGTGCTCATTCATCTGGCACCTGTACCCAACGCCGCGGCATCCTCGCCCTGCGTTCCGCGGTCGCGGTCAGGCCCCGAGGTGCTCAGGCGGACCGGCCGGGAACCGAGTCTCCACGCCTCCATCGTCTGCCGGTCTGCGGGACGCCGCCTCCCGTCGGCCCCTCTCACGCCGGCTCTTCGGGCAGCCGGCGCAATACGCGCTGCTCACCGTAGCCGGCCTGGTACCGATCGTCGCCGGGTGCCCGAGCCTGTCGATGTGGGGACGGGTCAGGGGCGCAGCCGCGGAGCGGGTATGTCCGTGTAGAGCGCGTCGAGGACGTCGGCGTGGGCGCGGTGGACGGCTTGGCGCCGGAGTTTGAGGGTGGGGGTGAGTTCGCCGGTCTCCTGGGAGAAGTCGCGGCCGAGGACGGCGAACTTCTTGATCCGGGTGACCCGCGCGTAGCGGCCGTTGACGTCGTCGAGCACCCGCTGGAGCAGCGCCCGTACCTCGGGGTGCCCGGCGAGGATCTCGACATCGGCCGGGAGTCCCCGCTCTCGGGCCCAGGCGAGGATCCGTTCGGCGTCGAGGGTGATGAGCGCCACCGGGTAGGGCCGCCGGTCTCCGTACATCACCGCGTGGGAGATGAAGGGCGACTCGCGCAGGTCGTTCTCCAGGTTCGCCGGTGTGAGGTTCTTGCCGCCGGCCGTGATGATGATGTCCTTCTTGCGGCCGGTGACGGTGACGAAGCCGTCCTCGTCGACCGCGCCCAGGTCTCCGGTGCGCAGCCAGCCGTCGGCGAGGGCTTCCAGCGTGGCCCGCGGGTTGTTCCAGTACCCGGCGAAGACGTGGGGGCCGCGCAGGAGGATCTCCCCGTCCTCGGCGAGGCGGACCTCGCAGCCCGGGACCGGCCTTCCGATGGTGCCGATCCGGGTGGCGTCGACGGTGTTGAGCGTGCCGAGCGACGCGGATTCGCTGAGTCCGTAGCCCTCGTACACGGGCACGCCCGCCGCGTGGAAGAACCGCAGGATGTTCGGTGCGATCGGTGCGGCGCCCGAGACCGCCATCCGCAGCCGCCCGCCGAACAGGGCCCGGACCGGGGCGAACAGCCGCTCCTCGGCCTGTTCGAAGTCCCGGCGCAGCTCGCAGGGCACCGGCTGCCCGGCGGCGCGCAGTCGGCGTACGGCCAGTCCGGTCCGTACCGCCCGGGCGAGCTCCTCGGCCGGCAGCAGGTCGGCGAACCGGGCGTGGACCTTCTCGTAGACACGCGGTACGGCCGGCAGGATCGTGGGGGCGGTCTCCTGACAGTCGGGCACGATCGCCGAGGCGTCGCCGCTGCCGTACGCCACCACGCCGCCGGTGGCGGTGATGCTCAGCTGGATCACCTGGGCGAAGACGTGCGCCAGGGGCAGGAAGAGGTAGGCGGTGTCCTCGGCTCCGGCCACCCGCAGCCGCGCGGTGACCTGACAGCAGGCGACCATGTTGCGGTGGCTGAGCACGCAGCCCTTCGGCTTGCCGGTCGTTCCGGAGGTGTAGATGAGGAGCGCCGGGTCGTCGGGGCGCACGGCTGCGGTACGGCATCGCAGCTCGACCGGGTTGCCGGCTCGGCCCCGGCTGCGCAGCTGGTCCAGCGTGCGGGTCACCGGGTCGGCCGGATCGATGACCAGGACGTGCGCGAGTGCGGGGAGCCCGGCGCGGATGCGTCGGAGCTTCTCCAGCTGGGCGGCGTTCTCGCAGATGACCGCCTTGGCTCCCGAGTCGCCGAGGACCCAGGCGCATTCCTCTGCGGAACTCGAGGGGTAGATCGGCACCACGACGGCGCCGGCCGCGGAGATTCCGTACTGGACTTGCGTGAACTCCGGTCGGGTGTCGGCCAGTACGCAAACCCGGTCGCCGGGCCGCAGTCCGAGGCCGATGAGCCCGAGCCCGATCTCCTGTGCGGCCTCGCCCAGTTCGGCGTGGCTGAGGTCCTGCCAGTGGCCGTCGCGCTTGAACCGCTGGGCGGGCGCGGAGCCGAAGCGTTCGGCGCTGAGGAAGGGAAGTTCGGCGACGGTCCGCGGAAGCATCGACTGGTCGGTGTGCATGGTCACTCCTCCGGTCAGAGCTGTATGGCCTTGGTCTCGAGGAACTCCTCGAGGCCGTGGCGGCCGAGCTCGCGGCCGTTGCCCGACTGCTTGTAGCCGCCGAACGGGGCGACCGGGTTGAAGGCCGCGCCGTTGATGTCGACCTGTCCTGTGCGCAGGCGGCGGGCCAGGTCCGTGGCGCGGGCCGGGTCGGCCGACCACACCGCCCCCGAGAGCCCGTACACCGTGTCGTTCGCGATACGGACCGCCTCGTCCTCGTCGTCGTAGGGCAGGATCGCCAGCACCGGGCCGAAGATCTCCTCCCGGGCGATGGTCATGTCGGGGGTGACCTCGGAGAACACCGTGGGCCGGATGAAGTACCCGTCCTCGAGCGGCAGTGGGTGCGGGCCGCCGGCCACCAGCTTCGCGCCCTCGGCGATGCCGGTCTCGATGTAGCCGCGCACGCGGGCCAGTTGGGCCTGTGAGACGACCGGACCGAGGGTGGTGTCCTCGTCGAAGGGGTCGCCGAGGGTGTACGCGGCGGTGGCGGCCGCGGCGATCGTCTCCGCCTCCGCGAGCCGGTCGCGGGGCACGAGCATCCGGGTGGGTGCGACGCAGGTCTGACCGGAGTTGACGAAGCACTTGCCGACCCCGTGCACCACGGCCGTCCGCAGGTCGGCGTCGTCGAGGATGATGCTCGCCGACTTCCCGCCGAGTTCCAGCGAGACCCGCTTGACGGTGCGCGCGGCGACCTCGCTCACGCGCCGGCCCGCTGTGGTGGAGCCGGTGAAGGACACCATGTCCACGCCGGGGTGTGCGGCGATCGCCTCGCCGACCACCGGCCCGGTGCCGGTGACCACGTTGAACACCCCGGCGGGCAGCCCGGCCTGCTCGATGACCTCGGCGAGGAGGTACGCGGTCAGGGGCGCGACCTCGCTGGGTTTGAGCACGACCGTGCAGCCCGCGGCGAGTGCGGGTGCGACCTTGCCCGCGATCTGGTGCAGCGGGTAGTTCCAGGGGGTGATCGCGCCGACCACGCCGATCGGCTCGCGGACGACCAGCGAGTTGCCGATCTCCTCCTCGAAGTCGTACGCGCGCAGCAGCCCCGGCATCGAGCCGAAGTCCAGCGCGGGCAGACCGGCCTGGATCATCCGGGACTGGGCCAGGGGCATGCCGACCTCCTGGCTGACCAGCACCGCGATCTCCTCGGCGCGGGCGGCCAGACCGTCGGCGACGGCCTGCAGCCGGCGGGCCCGGTCGGCGACGGGGACGGCGGACCAGGTGGCGAAGGCGAGCCGGGCGGCCGCGACGGCCCGGTCCACGTCCGTGGCGTTGCCGTCGGGGACCCGGGCGATCACCTCTTCGGTGGTCGGGTCGATCACGTCGATCGAGCCGCGGCCCGCAGGTTCGACCCATTCGCCCCCGATGTAGTGCCGGTCCTTGACGGTGATCTCGGCGACGAGCGCCATCTCGTTCTCCTCGATTGCTGTGGACTGCATGGGGACCGTCCCCTTCCCGTCAGCTGTGGGCGTTCGGGGCGTCGGCGATCGCCCCGGCGGTCCGCCGGGCCAGCGCCATGATCGTGACCATCGGGTTGGTGCCCGCCGCGGTGGGGAAGGCGCTGCCGTCCCCGATCCACACGCCGGGTGTGTCGTGCAGTTCGCCGTACGGGTTCGCGACGCTGCCGCGCGGGTCGCGGCCCATCCGGCAGCTGCCGGTCTGGTGCGCGCTGAACAACCGCAGGCCACCCGCCC
Source organism: Streptomyces sp. NPDC059874 (assembly GCF_042731135.1). Classification (NCBI taxonomy): domain Bacteria; kingdom Bacillati; phylum Actinomycetota; class Actinomycetes; order Kitasatosporales; family Streptomycetaceae; genus Streptomyces; species Streptomyces sp. NPDC059874. Next base: position 6,698 of record NZ_JBHWJY010000078.1, on the reverse strand, counting down.
CGAGGGGGAGGCGCCGCACCCGGCGCAGGTAGCCGTCCAGATCGTCGCCGGCCTGCCAAGCCGGCGCGCCCGCGCCGAGGACGTGGATCTCCCGGGCTCCCGCAGCCTCGTGCAACCGGGCCTGCGCCTCGACGGCCTGGTGGGTGGTGCGTACGTCGTTCTCGTCGGTCAGGGCGTAGGACACCACCGGCTCGCCCGCGGGGTCCACGGTGACGCGGCCGTGCCCCCGGTCGCGGAGCAGCCCGATGGAGGTCGCTCCGTGGCGGACCTTGGTCATCAGCCGCTTGTGTTCGGCGGCGGTGGTGAACGGCAGGGCCGAGCCGATGAGCGCCGGCGCGTACTGCACGCCCTCGATCAGGAACCCGTACCCGCCGCCGGCATCGGCGAACTGGTCGCACAGCCCCGCGTGCGGGGCGCCCCACCACGCTCCCTGGTCCTCGTCGTGGACGCCGAACAGCGCGGTGGACGGGTGGAGCCGCAGGTACCGGCCCACGGCCGGGCCGCCGATCCCGGAGCGCAGCAGCAGGGCGGGCGATTCCAGGGCCCCGCCCGCGACGACCACGTGCCGGGCGCGGACGGTGACCCCGGCCCGGCGGCCGGTGTCCGGGTCGGACCAGGTGGCCTCGACCCCCGCCGCCCTGCCGTGCTCGACCAGTACGCGGTCGGCCCTGCAGCGGACGAGCAGGTCCGCTCCGTGCTCCCGGGCGTCCCGCAGGTAGGTCTTGAGCGTGCCCTGCTTCGAGCCCGACTGATCGCCGAAGCCCAGGTACGCCGCGCTCGCGGGGTCGTAGCGGTCGGGGTCGGCATTGCGCACCACCGTCTTGAAGGACCATCCGAGGCGCTCCGCCCCTGCCCGCATGCGCTGCTGCGGGCCGTTGAGGTCCGAGCACCGGTCGGTCGCGGAGATACGGGTGAGCACCGCGTCCAGGTGCCGGTCGAATTCGGGCCCGGCGAGTCCGTCGAGGCCGAGGGTCGCCCACTCCTCGCGGACCCACGGGTGGGTGGGCAGGCAGTTCGTCCAGTTGACGGTCGTCCCGCCGCCGAGACAGGATCCGGCCTGGATCGCCACATTGCCGTCGGCCGTGGTCTGGGGACCGCCACGCCAGTACAGGTTCCGGTAGGCGGTGAGTTCGAGCTGGTCGAAGTCGGCTTCGTCGAAATAGCCGGCCGCCTCCAGCACGACCACCTTCAGGCCCCGGCCGGCCAGCTCACCGGCGATGACGCCGCCGCCCGCGCCGGAGCCGACCACGCAGACGTCCGCCGTGTACGAGACCTCGTCCCGGTCCGGGACCAGGACCTGGAGTCGCGATGGCGCCGCCGGTGGCGCGCTGATCGGGCCCGGGTATCCGAAGACCTCCCAGTTCGGGTTGCGGCCGGTCGCGGGGGCCGGGGAGCCGTAGGTGAGGAAGAGGACCGCGCCCACCAGGCCCTCCACCCCGGCGGCGGCCTGCGTACCCAGCATCGACACGCTGCGCAGGATCTGCTCGCGCGAGCGCTGCGAAACCCGGGTGAGGTCCTGCGCGCCGAGCCCGTCGAGCAGCCGGACCACGCCCGCGCGCCGCTCGGCCGGCATCGCGGTGACGATCCGCTCGAGCGCGGTGTCCACCCCCAGGTCGGAGGCCGTGCGCTGCCAGAAACCGGTGGGATCGTCGGCGCGCTCGATGCGGGGCACGACGGTGTCGCAGACGGCTCGCAGGACGGCGCGCCGCGACTCGGTCAGAGGTGTGGTCATGCGTCGGTGCTCCTTCACGGAGGGAGTTGCCTCCATGAAGCGTTCCACGAACCATCCCGTGATGCAACACTTTCGAAAACGTCTCACACGGGAGCTGACGCTATGATCGTCTCGAAATGAACGATTCGGGGAGGTCGAGCGTGGTGGTCGTAGCGGAGACTCCGCTGTCGCGGCATCTGGCGGCGGGCAAAGTGCCGCGCCGTAGCCCGATGGACGCCTTCGAGCTCGCGCGCCGGCGGTACCTGGCCGGCGATCGCGTGGACATGCAGGACCTCGCCGTCGAACTCGGGATCAGCCGGGCCACGCTCTTCCGCTGGGTCGGCAATCGGGACCAGCTGATCGCCGAGGTCATCTGGTCGCTCACGGAGCCCGCCCTGGACCAGGCCGCGGCCGAAGCGGCCGGTCGGGGAGGCGCCCGTATCGCCGCCATCGTCGAGACCTTCACGCGCGGCATCATCGAGGCCGACTACTTCCACACGTTCGTGTCCCGTGAGCCCGAGGCCACGCTCCGGCTCATGACCACCAGAGCCAGCGTCGTGCAGCGGCGGATCGTCGCGAAGATCCAGTCGTTCCTGCAGGAGGAAGTGGACCGAGGGGCACTCGTCCCCCCCATGGATCTCCCGGACCTCGCCTACGTCATCACCCGCATCGGCGAGTCGTTCGTGTACGCGGATCTGATCACCGGCGACGAACCCGACGCAACGAAACCGGCGGCGGCCGTCGCCGCGCTGCTGCGCTGAACCGGCCCCTCCCGCCTACGCCCGTCCGGGCCCGGCAGGGCCAAATACCCTCGGGTCGGGACTTGTGGCGGGCACGCCGGACGACGGCTTCGGCGAGGCTTGGCCGTGCCGCGGCCCGTGTCGCGCCCCGGGCGGTCATTGCCTCGCCCCCCGGTCTCGCCGTCGAAAGGAACGCCCGCGCGAACCCCCGCACCCCGAGAACGTGACGCGCTGCCGTACGCGCACCGCCTCGAACCTTTCACCGGGGAGATCGAGCGGGAGGGCACGTACGAGTGGCTCCACTTCGACGGCTCCGTCTTCGAGGACGTCCAGGCCGGCAGCGCCCAGTTCGGCGAGTCGACCTTCTCCTCCGCGACCTTCGCCCGCGGCCGCTACCGGCGCTCCCGGTTCGACGACGTGTGGATGCACGCGGTCCGCATGGTCGGCACCGATCTCGCGGAGACCACCTGGCTGGACAGCGAGTGCACCGCGGGCGTCTTCGCCGGCACCGAGATCCACGTCTCCGAGATCCACCGCACCCTCTTCCACCAGTGCAAATTCGACTCGGTCAACCTGCGCGGGGCCACCTTGAAGGACGTGGCGTTCGTCGACTGCCTCCTGCGTGACGTGGACTTCGGCGGGGCGACGCTGACCGGAGTGTCCTTCCCCGGTTCGACCCTGGACACGGCCCGTTTCGACAAGGCCACGGTGACCGGCGTCGACCTGAGCGAGGCCCTCGCCTTGGGCATCGCGTCCGGAATCGAGGCCCTGAAGGGCGCGACGATCAGCGCGGTCCAGCTGCTCGACCTGGCACCCGCTCTGGCACGGCACATCGGCCTCACCGTGAAGGGCCACTGACCCGCGAGCGGGCCGTCGCGGCCGCGCCGGGCCCGTCGTGGCGCCATGACGTCTCTACCTTCAAGACGGACGTGTCCACCATTCGGCCATGGTCTTGCTGAGGCAGGCAACCTTCGGCAAGTATTCCTATCAATCCGATGGGAAAGGTGGGATTCGCAGTGCGGCCCCGCCAGGGCGCTCGTGCCTCCCGGCAACCGACCGAGGCGCCCCAACAACGTTCCGGAGTAGCCCACATGACCACCGCCCTCCCGCACGGTCCCGCTGTCCGGCCGGCCTTCGCGCCACGCCACGGCACCCCGGCCTGTCGGTGACGCCCGTGCCGACGACATCGAGCCCGACCGGTGCCCGGGCCACCGACGCGCAGCGCCGCGCGCTCCTGCGTACCGCTCGCGATGTGGCGGACGACCTCGCCGCGGACGCCATCGCCCGCGACCAGGCGGGCCTGCCGCCGGTCGACGAGACGGCCCGGCTGCGCGAGGCGGGCCTGCTCGCGGCCCTCACCCCGCCCTGGCCCGGCCGCGGGGCGGACTGGCGTACCGGATGCGCCGTCATACGGGCGATCGCCGCGGCGGACAGCTCCGTCGGCGACGTACTCGCCCGCCACTACGTTCACGCGTGGAGCGGACGCTTCTACGCGGGGCATCACGACGCGACCGCCCTCGAGGAGACGTCGGTGCGCGAGCAGTGGCTGTGGACCGGGGCCGTCCGCACTCCCGCGGCGGGCGCCGACACCGACCGACCGGACCTCACGCTGAGGCCGCAGCCGCGCAACACCGGCTACGTCCTGGACGGGCGCCGGTCCGTGGACACGTCGGTGGCCGTCGCCGACCAGATCGTGGTGGACGCCGTCTGCGCCGTGACCGGTGACGCCCTGGTCGTACGGATCCCACCCGGCGCGCGGGGCATGACCATCGAGCCCGCCCACGACCGGCTCGGGCAGCGCGTCGCCGGCGCGGGCGACATCCTCCTCGACCGGGTCGCCGTCACGCCCGAGCAGGTGCTGGGCCGCCGGCCGCACGACGAGGAGTCGACCACGCCCTTCACCGCGCTCGCCGAGCCGGCGCTCCGGCTCGCCCTGTGCCACGTCGGCCTCGGCATCGCCGAGGGCGCCCTCGGCGAAGCGCGTGACCTCAGCAGGGGCGGCCGCGCGTACCGGCCGCCCGGCCAGGACCCGGACCTGTTGCTGACGTACGGGGAGCTCGCCTCCGCCGCCCAGACGGCCACCGCCGTGGTGGACCGGGCGACGGAGGTGATGGCGCAGGCCCTCGACACGGGCCCGCACCTCGACGCCGAAGAACCCGCGGGCGTCGCCGCCCTGGTCGCCACGGCCGAGACCGTGACGTCGAAGGCCGCCCTGCACATCACCGCCCGGGTACTGGAACTCGCCGACGCCCCCGGCCTGGACCGCTTCTGGCGCAACGCGCGCGTCCTGACGGCCCACCGCCCGGCCGCGCACCGCCTGCGCTCCATCGGCGAGCACTACCTCAACAGCTCGCACCGCGTGGTGGCGGCGGCCTTCCACTGACGCGGGACGCCGCTCGGGACGCGGATGCGGATCCGCGCCCGGCGGCCCCGCGCGGCCCGTGGGCGGCGGCCCACCCGTGTCGGACGCGGACCGTGGGCGTACGGGATAATGTGCACATGCGGATCTCAGCCAGGGCGGACTACGCGGTACGTGCCGCACTGCAGCTTGCCGCGTCACAGGATGACGGGCCCCTGAAGGCCGAAGCCATCGCCGACGCCCAGGACATCCCGCACAAGTTCCTCGAAGGCATCCTGAACGACATGCGCCGGGGCGGCCTCGTGCTCAGCCAGCGCGGCGGCAACGGCGGCTATCGGCTGGCCAAGCCCGCCGGGACCATCAGCATCGCGGATGTCATCCGCGTCGTGGACGGACCGCTCGTCTCGGTCCGCGGGGTCCGCCCCCCGGACCTGTCCTACACGGGCCCCGCGGAGTCTCTGCTCCCCCTGTGGATCGCACTGCGGTCCAACGTGCGCGAGATCCTCGACGGTGTGACGCTCGCCGACGTCGCGTCGTCCGACCTGCCCGCGGACGTATCCGCGCTGGCCCACACTCCCGACGCCTGGACCAATCCCTGACACACCTCGCCACCTGCGCGTTCTCACTTGGCGAGATGCTTTCGTCCACAATATGGGCAACCTCTTGGGGCGGACGACGCCTTCTGCCAAGATGCCTACCAACCGGGTAGGAAAACTAGGAATGGGGTGAGGTGGCCATGCGAACACTGCTTTGCGCGGGCCGTCCGGTGCCCCTTCTCACCACCCGCCGGCACATCGACCTGGTCCGTACGTCCAGCGCCATCTGTCAGTCCGCCTGACACGTCCCCGGGGCCAGGCTCCGTGCGCAGCGCACTGCCGCGCGCTCGCCGGCCCGCTCTCCGTCGGCCGGGCGGATCCCTCGGCTGACCTCGCCGCCCCGCACCACCTTCGAGCAGGCCGCGACGTACGGCCGCTCGACATCCGAACTCCGCGCGATGCGCGACACCCTTCCGCTTCCCGGCCCGCGCCGACGGTCCACCACCGACGGCCGGGAGTGGGTGCCGTGCGTGCCGACGGCCCCGCCTCGCGTGACTCCGTACTCCCTGAACACCCACCCCGTGAAAGGACACCCCCGTGTCTGCCGCAAGACCGCTCAACACCCTGCGTGCCATCGCCGTCGCCGCGACCCTTCCCCTGCTGCTCACGGCCTGCGGCTACGGTTCCGAGGCGAAGAAGGAAGACGACAAGACGGCGAACGTCGCCTCCACGGACGGCAAGAAGCTGTCGGCTTCCGAGGTGCGGATCGGGTACTTCCCGAACCTGACGCACGCGACCGCTCTGGTCGGTCTTCAGGAAGGCCTGATCCAGAAGGAGCTGGGCGACACCGCGATCAAGCCGCAGGCCTTCAACGCCGGCCCGTCCGAGATCGAGGCCCTCAACGGCGGCTCTCTCGACATCGGCTTCATCGGCCCCTCGCCCTCGATCAACGGCTACGTCAAGTCCAAGAGCTCCAACCTGCGGATCATCTCCGGCTCCGCCTCCGGCGGCGTCAAGCTCGTCGTGAACCCGGACAAGATCAAGACCCTGGACGACCTCAAGGGCAAGAAGATCGCCACCCCCCAGAAGGGGAACACCCAGGACGTCGCGTTCCTCAACTGGATCTCCGAGAAGGGCTGGACGGTCGACCCCGAGTCCGGCAAGGGCGACGTCTCCGTCGTCCGCTCCGACAACAAGGTCACCCCCGACGCCTTCAAGCAGGGCTCGATCGACGGCGCCTGGGTCCCCGAGCCCACAGCCTCCAAGCTGGTCTCCGACGGCGGCGCGGTCCTCCTCGACGAGCGTGACCTGTGGCCCGAGAAGAAGTTCGTGATCACGAACATCATCGTGTC
>NZ_JBHWJY010000077.1:0-39722 GCF_042731135.1 Streptomyces sp. NPDC059874 | reverse complement strand
CCCGCAACGGCGCGGCGGCGCGGCGGCGCGGCGGCGACGCGCCGGGCCGCCTCGTGCGGCCGGGTTTCGTCGTCGGGCCGACGGCCCCGCCCCGCGCTCACCGTGCCGGCGCGGCGCTGCGATGCTCCTGCGGGCTGATGCCGTACACCCGCTTGAACGCCGAGCTGAGGGCGAACCCGCTGCCGTAGCCGACCTGCCGGGCGACGACGTTCCGCGTGGCGTCGGATTGGCGCAACAGGTCGGCGGCCAGGGCCAGGCGCCACTCGGTCAGGTAGGTCATCGGTAGCGTGCCGACGGCGTTGCGGAAGCACACGGCCGGCGTCGCCCGTGACACCCCGACCTCGGCGGCGACCCGCGCCGGCGTCCAGTCGTTCGCCGGGTCCTCGTGGAACAGGCGCAGCGCCTCGCCGACCACCGGGTGGGTGTGGGCCCGGTACCAGGCCGGGGCCTCGGTCCCGGGCCGGTCGAACCACACCCGCAGCACCGAGATGAGCAACAGGTCGAGCAGGCGGTCGAGCATGACACCCTGGGCCGGCCCCTGTGGCGTCGAGCGTGCCCTCCACCGCAAGCCCCGCGACTTCGTGGACTGGGTGGCCGAGATCGCCCGCACCGGAGTGTGGGACGCCGCCCAGGCCGGCCGAGTGGCGAGGTGCCTACGGGGCCCGCCACACGTTGGCGAAGGCCGTGTTCTCGATGGAACGCCGCTGGCGTACCGCCTCCAGTTCCATCACCGCGTCGTTGACGGCGGCCAGCACGGTCGTCACCGCTTCGGCGTCCGAGCCGGCATCGTCCCGGGGACCTTCGCCGCGGCGGATGCCGATGGCCGAGGCGAGGGCCCCGAGGACGGGTTCGTCTTCCTCCCAGCGGCTCCGGGCGAGGCGCCGGGCGGGCGTGTCGACGAGCTCCATGCGCTCGGGCCCGAAGTTCAAGCGGCCGCGCCGCGCACGCGCCAGCAGGCCGTCCTCTTCGAACGCGGACTGGTAGGCCGCTGCCAGGTCACGGCCCCTGCGCCACAGCCAGTCCTCGACGTGTTCGTACGGAACCTGCCGAACGAGTGTCGACGCCGCCGCGCCGAGCAGCCGGTCGTCCAGGGCCGGCTGTGGGCCCGGCACGATGAGATCGCCGTCCAGGTCGATGGCCTGGGCGCGGAGGAGGTCGATCAGTTCGGCGCCCGCGAGAGACAGGGACAGGTCGCCCTGCCCCACGGCCCGCTCCGGCCGGGGCTCCAGGGCAACGGTGAACAGGTCTCTTGCCGTGGTCATGTACGGCTCCCTCGTCGTCGACCGCACCCGCGTCCCGTCGCGGGGCGGGGTACGGGTCAAGTATCGCTCGACCGCTCCCCGTTCCAGACGGAGGGCGCCGGGTCGACGCCGCCGGGGCCATTCGTTTGGCGGCGGGTGCTGCTCAGTGTCCACGGGGCCGGCGGTCCAGCGGTGGCTTCATTGCCCAGGTCCAGGGGATGCCGAATCCGTAGTCCCGGTCGATCAACTCGTGGACGTGATGCCGGGCATTCGGTGTGTACCACCGGACCTCCGGACGCACGGCAAGTCCGCCTGCCTCCGGGGTCACCATGGCGATGGTGCAGCCGAGCACCCCGGGTGGGGAGTCGTTCAGCAGGATCCGAGAGCTCGGGCCGCCCGGGACCGTCACGTTGACGGCAGCCCCCAAGCGGCGGAAGTCCACCGAACCCTCGTAGATGTAGACGAAGAACAGCAACCGGCGGAATTGCTCGGACTGCATCAGGTTGACGCGCAGTGTCCTCGCCGTCCGACGAGGAGCCCGTTCGGTCGTCATGGTCGAGGGCGATCCACGGCCATTCGGTGAGTGAACCGAAGTCGTCGCCCAGCGCCTGAACCACGGTCGCCGTCCCGTCCCGGAACTCCACCAGACAGCACAGGTTGACGTCCACGCGCGTGCCCGGCAGCCAGTTCAGATTTGCCTGCAGGGCGCCGCGGGCCGCAACACGGGCACGCGGCACCGTGTCGCCGGGCGTCGCCGGCACATCGGATCCCTGACCGTGCAGCCGGATCACTCCCCGTGGCCGGTTGGCCGAACTCATAATGCTCCTCATATCACATGATGGTCATTCAAAAGCTGGATTGCCGCGCTCCCCTATGATCCGGTCTCGCCGCGGCGGGACGCCCCGGCGACCAGGGGGTTCGTCAATCGGACGGCAGCATGCCGTACCGGGCCGCTACCCCGTACTTTCATGGGGGTGGGAATGCCCGTCGGCTCCTTTGCCACGGCACCGGTTGTCGCGACACAGCTCAAGGATCTCGCCGATCATCCGGCACTGATCTCCCGGAAAGAGGAGCTGCACTCTCTGGCCGATGCCCTCCAGGGGGTCGGCGACGGCGACGTGGAACCGTGGACGGAACTCGACCTCCTCCAGTTCTTCTGCCGGAAGGAAAGCCTCGACGCCACGGTGACCCGGCGGCCGGAACACCGGGTCTGGGCCTACCTGGAAGCCGGGATAGGGGCCCTGGTCTTCCTGCCCCTCCTGCTGACCTGGTTCGGCCTCAGCCGTGCGACGAGTGCCTACGAAGCCCTCATCGGAGAAGACCCGAAGGCCGCCGGGCGCCCCTTTCTCCAGCTGTGGCAATCGGGCTTCGAGGGCCGCATGGAGGGCTGGTCCACCTTCGGTCACGTCGCCGGCTCCGCCACCGCGGTGATCCTGCTCCTGTTCGTGCTGACGGTCGTGCACGGTGCGCGCCGCGCACGGGCCGACCAGCAGGCCGAAGCGGCCCAGCGGGCCGCCGACGACCTGCTGGCCCGGCTGGCTCCCGTACTGACCAAGGCACAGCTGCTGCTCAACGAGCGGAGGTTGACCTCGCCGCAGCGGTTCACGGCCGAGCTCACCGGAGCCGCGGCCGCCCTGGGCAAGCTCCTGAACAAGGCGGTACGCGCACACGGTCAGCTGGAGACGGCGGCGACCGCGGTCGCCGACGCCGTGCAGCACGCGGGCAAGCAGCTCGCCGAGGTCGACGCGGCGGTCCGCCCGCTGGAGAAGGCCGTCGGCCGGGTCGAGACCGCCGTGCGCACCAGCACCGACGAGATGGGCAAGGCTGTCTCCGCCCTCGCCGACCCGTTCGACAAGAGCAGTGCCCGTCTGGAGTCCGCGGTGTCCGGCAGCGGCGCCATGGTGCGCCAGGCCTTGGAGGACGTCCGTACCGTCAACGGCGAGGTCCGCGATGCCCTGACCGGCGCCGGCGACCGGGTCGAGGACTCGGTGACCGTCCTCGCCGCGGCCCAGCGCTCCTTCGCCACCGGAACCGAGCTGGCCGCCGACGTGTCCGGGCAGGTGCTCAACCGGCTCGGCGACGTCACCGAGCGGACGGCTGACGCCGTCGCGGCATCGCAGAGGGCGGTCCTCGGACTCGCGGAGCAGACCGGTGCGCTGCGTCAGGCCGCCGAACGGTTCGCGGAGCTGGCAGAGGTGCTGAGCCGAGGCGTGCCCGCTCAGCTCGCCGGCCCCGCGCAGGTGCCGGGGTCCGCGCCGGTGCCGGGGTCCGCCGGAGCCGTGGACCTCGCGAAGGCCAGTGACGGCGACCGGTCCACCCCGGTGGACGCCCGATGACGAAGGCGCGGCGTCCCCGGCTCACGCCCCTTCACCTCGCGGGCTGGCTGTTCGCCGACATGCTGCTGGTCCTCGCCTTGGTCGCGATGGGAGACCAGGGCGATCCGGTGAAGGCCGCCGAGGCGGACAAGAGCAGCCGCGCGTCGGCCTCGCCGAGCGCCACGCCGTCCCCGGGCCCGAAGCCGAGTCCGACCCCGTCGGGGCCCCGCGCGGTCGAGCGCACGGCGGTGGAACTCTCCGTGGACGGGGACGCTTCCGACACGGACCGCATCGTGCAACAGCTGCGCGACCGGACGGGGCAGTACCAGGGCCGTACCGCTGCCTTCGTGCTCACCTTCGGCCGGAATCCCGAGGTGGGCGGCGGCGTCGAATACGCCCGCAGGATCAACGGGCTGCTGGTCAAGGCCCGCCCGGAGATGTTCGGCGGGGCCACGACCCGAGACTTCTTCGTCCAGGGATCCTCCGGAGGCCGGGCCGACATCGAGATCTACTTCTACACCTACTGAGACTGCCCCAACCCATCACTTGCGGAGCGTGAGACCGTGCAGATCCTTCCCTTCTACCTGGTGTGCGACGAGTCGGGGTCGATGGTGGGTGACCCCCTCGACAGCATCAACGGCGCGTTGCCCGAGCTCCACAGGGAGATCAGCACGAATCCGACGGTGGCCGACAAGACCCGTTTCTGCCTCATCGGCTTCTCCGATGACGCCAGCGTCCTCCAGCCGTTGACCGACCTCAGCGACATCGACACCCTGCCCGCGCTGTCCGCGGGCGGCTTCACCGCGTACGGTGAGGCTTTCCGTACGCTGCTGCGCTGCATCGAGCAGGACGTGGAGGAGCTGAAGAGGCAAGGCCACGAGGTCTACCGGCCGGTGGCCTTCTTCCTCTCCGACGGCGCCCCCACGGACAACGGCTGGATGCAGGCCCACAAGGAACTCGTCGAAGCGCGCTACCGGCCCAACATCATCGCCTTCGGCATCGGCGAGGCCGATCGGGCCACCATCGGCCACGTGGCCAACTTCCGCGCGTTCATCCAGGAGGACAAGAACGTCTCCCCGGCAACCGCGCTGCGCGAGTTCGCGGCCAGCCTGACCCGTTCCATCGTCCGCTCCGCGAGCAGCATCGCGGCGGACGGGAGCGGCGGCTTCAACCTGGCCGTGGACGACACCGTGCCGGGCTTCTCCACGGTCACCCTCGACAAGCTGTGAGGCGGGAGACCATGCGACCGGAGATCAACGGCCCGTCCCGCGACGAGCCGTACGACCAGGAACTCGACCCCGTGTACGGTTCGGCGGCACACGCGCCGCAGATTGAACCCGAGCCCATGCCGGTGCCAATGCCCGCGCCCGTGGCCGTGCCCGTACCCGCGCCCGCCCCCGTGCCGACCCCGGTGCCCGCGGTGGAGCCCCGTCGCGACCCGCCGGAGTGCGCGGAACCCGCTCCCGAATCCGTCCGGGACGTCCCGGTACTCGGCCCGCCGCAGTTCAGCGGCGCCAAGCCTCCGCTCTACGCCCCGGACCCGGCGGCCGCCGTGGCCGCCGGCGGGGACACCGAGGCAGCCCTGGTCCCGGACACCGTCCTCGACGGTGCCACCGTGGGGCGGCTGACCGTACGGGCCGGCTCCGTCCGCGGCGACGCACACCGCTACCACGCGGAGCCGCGGCAGGATTCCCTCGCCGTCGCCCGACTGGGCGCGGCGGACCACGAGCTGCTCCTCCTCGCGGTGGCCGACGGCGTCGGTTCGGCCCGCCGTTCGCACGCGGGTTCCCGGACCGTCTGCCATGAGATCGTCCGGCAGTTGGAGCCGCTGGCCGGACACTTGGCCGATCTCCTGCGCCGCGAGGACGACAAGGAACTCACCGGGCTCGTGAACTCCGCCGTCGGCAGTGCCGCCGAGTCACTGGCGCAGAGCGCCGTCGGCCTCGGTCACCGGCCCGACGACTACGCGACCACCCTGCGTGTGCTGCTGGTCCCGGTCGACCCGGCCGTCCGCACCCGCGCGTTCTTCGCCGTGGGCGACGGCGGAACCCTCCGGTTGCGCGACGGCGGCTGGGCCCCGGTCTTCCCCGAAGAGGAACAGTCCGGTGCCGAGGCGGGGGTCATCGACACCCGTACCGCGGCCCTGCCGTCCACGCGGTACGCACAGGTCCGGCTGATCCGCGACGCCCTGCCGGGCGACGTGGTCGTCCTGTGCACGGACGGTGTGTCGAATCCGCTGGCGGGCGACGGCGGGATGCGGGAGTTCCTGCGGGACGCCTGGGCCGGCGGGCCGCCGGGACTGGCCGACTTCCTGTGGCAGCTCCAGTACCGGGTGAAGTCGTACGACGACGACCGCACCGCGGTGTGCCTGTGGGAGGGGGAACACGCATGAGCGAGGTCGACGGTACGGACGTCGAGCTGTCCTCGCTGCCGCTGCTGGACAAGATCGGTGATGGAGGCCAGGGCGAGGTACACACCGTCTCGGGTCGCCCCGGCGTGCTCTACAAGAGCTACCGCGAGCCGCACCGGGTCGACGGTGAGGCGCTCGCCGGCCTCGTCTCCGTACGGCTCCGACTCGGTGTCGCCGAGCGGGCCGGTTGGGACGAGTCGGCCGCGTGGCCACTGAGCAGGGTGGTGAACGGCGGCCGGGTCACCGGCTTCCTCATGCACGATGCGCCCGCCTCGATGAGGTGGACCACCTGTGCCGGCTCGTCGAAGCTGACCGAGCTCGCCTTTCTGCTCCGCCCCGCGAAGCCCGCCTGGCAGGGCGTCCTCCAGCCGACCCCGGGCGAGCGGCTCGCCGTCGTCGTCGCCCTCGCCGAGCTCCTGGACCGGCTGCACCGGACCGGGCTCGTATTCGGTGACCTGTCCCAGGCCAACGTGCTGTGGACGGTCCGACCCGCCCCGGCCGTCCACCTGCTGGACTGCGACGGCGCCCGCCTGACCGGAAGCGGACCGGTGCTGGCCCAGGCGGACACCCCGGACTGGAACGATCCGCTGGCGCCGCCCGGTCTGGTCAGCGTGGACAGCGATCGCTACAAGGCCGCGCTCGCCATCGGCCGGATCCTGGCCCAGGACGCGTACACGGCCCCCGGCGGCCCGTTCGTTCCACTGCCCGGCGTGCTCGACGAACGCAGGGAGAACGCCGTACGGGCCCTCTACGGGAAGGCCGCCGGCCCGTACGGGACCCGGCCGGACCTCGGCCAATGGCGGGTCGCCCTGGCGGGCCGCGAACAGATCAAGCTCGCCGCCGCGCAGCCCGAGCCCCGGCCGGTGCTGGACCAGTCGAAGTTCGAGGGACCGCGGAACCGGGGGAGCATCCGGCTGCGCGGCTGACTCGGAGCCGTCGACGGTCCGGCGTGATCCGGACGGGGCAGTGGGCAGGCCCACCAGCAGTGTGCCGCTGCGGCACCTGAAATGTGATCAGGGCGCCAGTACGCGGCACACCGCAGCCAACGATCAGGTGATCCTCGGGGATGAGCGACTAGAAGGTCCAGACACTGTTGAACGGGAGGGCGAGCCGCTTCTTGTCTTCCTGAACCTCGGTTCCGGCCATCAGGGAGGTCAGTTCCGCCGGGGTCAGGAACGCGCCGTGGATCCGGACCTCGTCCATCTCGCCGGCGAAGGGCTTGATGTAGGTGTGATCTGCACCGAATCGGATGCTGAACGGCCCCTTGTCGCGATCGGGGTTCTCGGGGTCCTTCGGTTTCGTGATCCGGAGGTCGATCGCCTGGCCGGTCGGGTCACCCACGCCCGATACGATCCGTCCGTCCACGGCCAGCTCGAGCAGGTCGCCCTTGCGCCGAAGGGCCACGTGGTGCCAGGCGTTGTTGTCCAGGCCGGTGGCCGAGTGGACGTGAAGGCTGGACTCCCCGGTCCACGTCCTCAGGTATTCGCCGTCGAGGTTGTACTCGGTCACGGCGACCTTGCCCCGGATCGATCCGCTGATGGAGCCGTCCCTGTTGGCGACGATCTTCAGCTCGGAGGAGCTGCTGTCCTGTCCGTAACCGACGATGACGGGACGGGGCCGCTGATCGTAGGTGGGGTCGGCCTCGGTGGGAGTGGAGGTGTCCGGACCGTACTTCACCCATGTGCTGACGGTGAAGTCACTCGTCCCGAGCCGCAGGGAGTCGCTGCACGGCACCCGGACGGCGTCGTCCTTGCCGTCGAAGCGCAGGCTCTTGCCGACGCCGTCGTACCCGGTGCCGAACTGGGCGGCCCCTTGTACCACCGCGTTGTTGCCGGCCCCGCTGCTGTCGCCGGTGTGTTTCGCCCGGAGGTCCTCCTGAGCCCCGGTGAGGTCGGCCTCCTTGAAGGCGGCAAACGTGATGTTGCCGTGCGGGCTTCCCCCCGCGTGCTCGTAGAGCACGCCGATCTCGCCCGTGAGGAGGTGTTCCATGTCGGAGTACCCTGCCCGGGCCCTGTGGATCACCGCACCGGAAGTCGACCACGTCTTGCCCTGGTCGGAGGACGAGCGGATGGCCAGCGTGAAGCGGTCGTTGGACTCGGCACCGTGGCGGACCGGCGAGGAGAACAGGAGCTTGCCGCTCGCACCCCGAAGGAGAGACCCGGATACGGGCGGGGCTTCCATCTTCCCCACCAGCGAGAAGCTCACCCGGAACTTGGTGTTGGCGATGTCGGCGGCCCCGATCTCGGCGGACAGCCGGCGGTCCCTGGTCCCGCAGACCCTCTTGGAGCGGGCGTTGACGTACACCCGGCCGTCCGGCAGCAGCGCGGTGGAGGGCTCACTGGGATAGTGCGTGCCCTCGGGGGTCTCCAGCGCCTCGGACCGGGCACCCATGGCCCAGGTCTTGCCGTTGTCGTCGCTGTAGTAGAAGACGGCACCGCCGTACACAGGGGGGTTCTCGTCCGTCCCCCTGCGGTACTCACCGGAGACGACCAGCCGCCCCGAAGCCAGCCTGACGCCCTTGCCGGGGCCAACCGAGATCCATTCCCAGTCGGGTTCCTTCAGGTGAGTCAAAACCTCCTTTGTAGATGTCCAGGACGCGCCACCGTCCGTGCTTTCCGTCCGCTGCAGCTCGCGGTCCTGCCGAGCTGTTCCTTTCACCTCGTTGAAGGCGTAGAGAAGGGTGATGTGGCCGCGGTCGAAGTCGGTGACGACGGGGGCCGGGTTTCCGTAGCCATGCGGGTCGCCGGCGCCCCGGATGACCTGGAGGCCGGATTCCCACGTCTTTCCGTCGTCGGTGGACCGCCTGGCCACGATGTCGATGTTGCCGACGTCATTGCAGTCTTTGACTCTGCCCTCGGCGAAGGCGATCAGAGCCTGTTTCGTCCGGACCAGTTGCGGTATCCGAAAGCACGCGTAGCCGAACGCATTATTGGTCGAGAAGGGCTGGGTGGTGCGGGGCGTCAGCTCGGCCGCAGCCGCCGTGCCGGTGAGCCCTCCGGGCAGTAGAGAGGCGCACAGCGCGACGAGCGCGACAAAGGCGGCCGAAAGCAGGGTGGTTGAACGTTTCCGCCGGATTCTTGTCCCATGATCATTCATGATTTCAGGGTAGGCATCGCATCGACCGCCCTATGCCTCGACCCCCCAACCCCCCTGCCGTGGCGGTGCCTTGGCAGGCCCGTCCAAGAGGTTCAGACAGGGGGGGCTGTGACTCGAACGCGGCGACGGCGCCCGCTGCTCGGTTCAGGGTGCTGGGTCGCAGCCCTCGCGGGGCTCTGCCCCCGCCCCGGTATCGGCCAGCTCGACCCCGGTCCGGTACAGCTCGACCAGCAGAGGCCGCAGCGCGGCTCCGGCAGTGGTCAGGCCGTAGCGGGTGCGCACGGGAAAGTCGGGGAGTCGTTCCCGGACGGCGAGGCCCTGCGCTTCCAGTGTCCGTAGCCGCTCGGTGAGCACCTTCGGGCTGATGTCGGGAAGCAGGGCCGAAAGCGCGCCGAATGACAGCGGCCCGCCCATCAGTTCCCGCAGCACGAGCGTGGTCCATCGCCCGGACACCGCCGCGAGCGCCAGCTCCACCGGGCAATCCGGCTGCGGCCGCCGGGTACGTCCGCCGACGTCC
Organism: Streptomyces sp. NPDC059874; assembly: GCF_042731135.1. Taxonomy (NCBI): domain Bacteria; kingdom Bacillati; phylum Actinomycetota; class Actinomycetes; order Kitasatosporales; family Streptomycetaceae; genus Streptomyces; species Streptomyces sp. NPDC059874. The sequence goes on along the minus strand of NZ_JBHWJY010000077.1, from coordinate 30,143 downwards.
GGGACGAGCTCTGGGTCCCACCGGTCGGCGTGGCTTTCCATTTGGTGACCCATTTCGTCCTCGGCTTGGCTGACGCCATGAACATCGAACGCGATCATGCGCCCACTGTCGCCCTGACCACCCATCCCCGGCAACATCCGGCTGTCTTCGCCGCGGCCTTCAACACCGGCGACCCTGCGGCGGTGGCCCAGGTGTACGAGCCGGACGCCGTCTTCGTCCCACGTCCCGGGAACCCGCTGACGGGCGCGGCCCTCGCCTCCGCCACGGCGGAGTTCCTCGCGCTGGGCCTCCCGATAGAGGTGCGCCCCCGCCACACCTACGTGGCGGGTGACCTCGCGCTGCTGATCGTCGACTGGAGCATCGAGGGAACCGGGCCCGACGGCGCGGACGTTCGGTTGGCCGGAACCGCCACGGACGTCGCGCGACGCGGTGCGGACGGTCTGTGGCGCTACGTCATCGACAACCCGTTCGGCACCGCGCCCGCCTGACCCACGGACCTCGGAGCGCTGGGGACCACCGGTCCCCGGGGACGGTCAGGGTACGCAGCCGGGTGCGAGCCGCGATCGTTCCGCGTGGCGCCGAGCAGCGTGCGTCGCGTTCGCGCACGGTCTGCCACGCGGTGCGAGCGGCGGTGTGGGAAGCGGGCACTCAAACCGACGAGGAACGGCTGACCAGGCGCCCATCGAGGACGACCTCCAGCCACGTGTAACAGTCACCGATCCACACCCCGACCTCCGCCCCACACCCGGCGCAGGCCAGGTTCGGCCCCTCGTGCCCGCCCGGCCCGCAGCAACCGCCCCAGCGGCTCAGGATCTTCGTGGTTCCGACCAGGTCGCCGGGGCTCAACAGCAGGTTCACCCCTGGCCCGTGCCCCGCACGGGCCATTCTGAAGCCCTTGGGCAGCGAGCCCCAGGTGACGCGTCCCGGCTGCGGGTCGCGGGCGAAGGTGCCTGCCGCCATCCTGGGCGGGCAGGGGTCCACAGGAGAGTCGAGCGGCGTCCAGGCCTCGTCCTCCGCCGGCGGCCTGAGTCGTGGTCGAACTGGGGGAGTATGCCGGAAGCGTTGTGGGCTACCTTCGCGACGAGTTCGGCGATGGTGAACACCAGTACCTCCTCCTCGTTCAGCGGTGCCTTCTGGTCCAGGCTTCGTCGCCGCAGTCGGTAGAAAACGTCATAAGCGTTTGGCCACTCTTCTTCGGCCTGGTTCTGGCTCGCGCAGCGAAGTACACGGCCGGCCCAGACGACCGGAGCGGCCTGACTCTCGAAGTGGGACCGTCCCCAGGCATAGAGACGCTGGGCGTCCGTCAGATCAGCCATGACTGCTCCTTCGTTGGGAGGTAATGCCGCTCCGGGTTTCCACGGAGAGCAGACGTCCGCCGAGGCGGCGGCGGTGGGCAAGGGTGTTGCTCCGTCAGACAGCCGCGGCGGTGGACGCCCGGGGGCGGCTGTGCGGAGGCTTCGAAGAGTCGAGTGTCGAGCCGCGAGCTTGGTCTCCCAGGTTCCTCGCCCTGATGCACCGCAATACGCGGTCCGCCTCATCGACGCAGAAGACGTCGGCGCCTCCATGCATCGAGCCGGTGCACGCCGAAGTCGCCCGCGCTCGTAACCGAGTCCCGGGGGCGACGATGTCAACGCGAGCGTGGCGATCCGCAGCTCGGCCTCCCACCGGGCCCTGCACGGGATCGGAGTTGTTCTGGGCCGTCGCAGTGAGCTGGCTCGTGCGTCGCGGGAGGTCTGCTGTCAGAGGGGTGTGTCAGAGTCTGCGCATGCTTGAGATCGTGGTGAAGACGGAGAACGGGGAGCGGCACGTTCGTGTGTCCGCTGAGGAGTTGGCTGGGCTGGTCCGGCGAATCGGGGGCGAGGGTGACCGGTTTCTGGTGGTCCATCGGATACCCGACCTCCCCGACGTCTTCGCCCAGGTCTGGCACGAGGCCGGCGGGGACTACACGCTGGAGCACCGCGACGGTTCCGCCGACCGGCACTACCACGTGACAGTCGACGGTTCCGGGGCCGTGATTGAGGCGATGACCGGCTGGGCCCGGCAAGGGTCCGGTTGGGGCACTGATCTGGCCTGGTCGCTGCTGGATGTGAGGCCCACCAGTGAGGTGCCGCCGCTCGACCTGGACGAAGACGAGCGCGAGGAGTTGGAGAAGCGCGTCCGCGAGGTGCTGGTCGGCGGTTACGCCGACCGCGCCGAACTGGCGGAGCTTGCCGAGGAGTACCTGGTCACCGCGGACCGTCGACCCGTGTCGCGCGTGCAGGCGGAGGCGCTGGTCGACCGGATGTGGCTGGCGCGGGCCGCGGAGCAGGCCGAATGGCAGGGCGAGACGGACCCGGAACGGCTCACCCGCGCGTTCGTCGCCCTGCAGGAGGCCGGTATCACCGCTCGCGAGAACTTCACCTGCTGCCGCAGCTGTGGGCAGTCCGAGATTGGCGGGGAGGGCGGGACCGACGCCCGTGGCTTCGTCTATTTCCACTCGCAATGCACGGACTCTGCCGCAGCCGGCCACGGACTGGCGCTCCTCTACGGAGGCTTCGACGGCTCGTCCGAGACCACGGCGGCCATCGGCCACGAGGTCGTCGCCGCCCTGGAAGCAACGGGTGTCCAGACCGAATGGGACCGTGACCCAGGCCGGGCCATCACCGTCACCCCGCTGGAGTGGCGCCGCCGCCTGGTCGGATAGAGATCGTCTCCCGAAGAGGGCCTGGCCTTTGCCGGTGGGGTCGAGCAGGGTCGCGAGGAACGGATACCTCCACCGGACCGACGTCCGTCAGCACGGTCTTCGCGCGTGTCCCGTCGGGGGAGTTGCCACCGCTCTTCCCGGCCGGATCGTGCTTGTCATAGCCTCGATGGTCGGTGATCTTGCCCTCCAGAGCGGATTCCAACAGCCGCTTCGTCCGCTGCCTGATCGACCTGGCGCCGGGCGGAGAGCAATTCATGACCGTCGACCACGGGCAGGCGGACGTCGCCTTCCACCACCACCCCAGCGGAGACGTTCTCTTCACTCTCCGCGTCGAGGCCTTCGGGTACGACCCGGAGGGCACCTTTGTGGAATGGGGCGGCGGCCACCTGACCCCCGACACGGCTGTGGTCACCCTCGGCAGTGAGAGCGAGGACGGGGAGGAGTGGTTCCGATACCACCTGATCGACGTGCGCACGGGCACGATCGGCGGCGAGATGGCCGTGCTGAGCGGTTCAATGCGCCCAGCGGTAACAAGAGGGCGCACGGCCGCAGCACGCACATGTGCGGCGGGCGCGTGTCTGGGTGCCGGCAGCCCCACCAGTGGACGCTGTCACATGCCGGGTATGTCGTAGCCGGGGTCCGGATGCTGACGGGGGGTCCACCACTCGGTAAGACCCCACGCCCCGAGCGCGAGCGCGGCCATGGCCGCGACTGCCGCAGCCCAAGGCGGAACCCGCCTGATGGCCAAGGACCAGGAGAGGAGCGGCACCAGCGCGCCGCCGAGCAGGATGAGTGGCAGGTCGACGAAGACCACGCTCAGATCGCGGGCGTGGCCCTCGAATCCCCCGTCGATACTGAACGCGGCCCTTGGTGCCCAGACAGCCAGCCCGATCGCTGCGCCCAGGCTGGCGAGGAAGTATCTCGCCTGGCGCTCGCTCATCGGCTTGATACCGCTCTGCCCTGGGGTGTTTTCCCTCATGCCCTCTGGACGTGGTGGTTCGACGCACGGTTGCAGAGGGTGGCCTGCCGGCGCCCGCGCACCGTCGTCGGCAGGGTAGGCGTTGGTTGATCCCGCAGTAGCCATCGAGGTCTTTCCTCGCATCCGTCCGCGGGCCAGCGCGGGGCCGCCTGGAGAAGCACGTCGAGCAACGCCGAGGACACCTGAGCACCGGGTGGGGAAATCAAATACCCCCATCACCGCGGCAGACCTCGACATCCACATCCCCTCCTTCTTTTGCTCGCTCGTCGGGGTGGACTTCGGCGTCCGGCCGTGTCGCGCCGGCTGTGTTCCCTGGTTGTGAGAAGCATGCGGAAGTTCATCCATCTGAACGCGGCGGCCGCCCTCGCGGCTGCCTTCGTCATGTCGACGGCGGGGCCGGCTGCGGCGGACTCCAGCTCTTGCACGCACCACTTCTCCGGCCCGCAGGTCTGTGTCCGGCTTGAGGGCAGCAATTTCTGGAACACGCCCACCGCGATCTGGGTCAACCCGCCGAAGAACGTGAAGACACGGCAGGTGTCGCTGTACGTGAACGGCAAGCTCTACCGCTACGACAAGAACCCCGCGACGGCAACCCGCGTGGGCAAGACCCTCAGCTACACCTGGAATCACTCCGAGTGGGATGCCGAGTCGAAGATCTGCGTCCGATTCAAGGGAATTGACCGTGTTGCCTGCGAGAGGGTGAAGGACATCGGGGACAGGGCTCAGTTCTAGGCTGTGTCTTCGGATCTTGCTCCCCCGGCTACCGCTGGTAGGTGCCCCGGCGTTGTCGAGGCAGCCGAGGAGGTCCGGTGACAATCCGAAGCCCTCTGCCTCATCCCGACGGGGCGAAAGCCGTCGAGGTAGCGGGGCGAACCAGTGCGTGCCGGGGCGGCTTTGGGCGGTGCCGCACTTCGGGCGCGCGGCCGAGCGGTTGCGGCTACGACCGGGCGGGTGAGCCCGCGGGCTCAGGTGAGGGCGGCGACCAGCAGGGCGAAGGCGGCGATGATGACGGCGACGCGGGCATAGTGGAAGCGGGCCCAGCGGTTCATCTGCTCCTTCCAGTCGGCGGGCCGGTTGTCAGGGGTCCACGTCTTGTTCCGGTTGTTGATCGGAACGAGCAGCAGAAGCGACATGATCACGCTGAGGGCCAGCAGCGCGCCGGCGGTGACGACGAGTCCGGTGCCGTGGTGGTGCCATCCGGCGATGGCCCAGACCGCGACGAGGGCGAGCGAGCCGATGTACCAGACCGGCATCACGGCGCCGAGCATCCGGCCCCCGTGGGCGTGGCCGAGTTGGCGGCTGTCCTCGGGGAGGGCGTTGAGGATCGGGTTCATGACGAAGGCGACGGAGAACTCCACCCCCACCATCACGCCGACGATCACGGTGGTGACGACCTCGAGTGCGTTGAACATGACGACCCCTTTGGTGTCTAGCATTGCTAGCTGATGAGGCAACGCTAGTACTGCTGCCGCTTGATTGTCTAGCGGTGCTAGGATCGAATCATGTCGGTACAAGAACGCAAGCAGCGCGAACGGGCGGAGCGCGAGCGCCTCATCGTGGCAACGGCCCGCGAAATCGCCGAGCAGCAGGGCTGGGACGCGGTCACCACCCGCCGGCTCGCCGAACGCATCGAATACAGCCAGCCCGTCCTCTACAGCCACTTCCGCGGCAAGCGCGAGATCATCGGCGCCGTCGCCCTCGAAGGCGCCGCGGAGATGGCCGCGGCCGTGCGTGCCGCGACCTCCGCCGCCAACGGCCCGCGGGAGCGGGTCGCCGCGCTCGCCCGCGCCTACCTCGACTTCGCCGCACGCAACCCGGCGGTCTACGACGCCTTGTTCCAGCTCGACGGCGGCCTGGCCTTCGCGGACGAGGACACCCCGGAACCTCTCAAGGACGCCTTCGCCGCCCTGCTGGAGAGCCTCGGCGAGGTCGCCGGGGACGGCGTCCACCCGGGGCTGTTCACCGAGGTGTTCTGGGCGTCCCTGCACGGCATTGCGACCCTGACCCGGGCGGGACGGCTGCTGCCGGAGTTCGCCGCGCAGAGGGTGGAGCTGCTGGTGGAGCGGCTCGCCGTGGTCTGACACACCGTCCCGGCGGGCACGCAGCCGGGGCCCGCGGGCCCCCGCCGCTGCCTGCCTGCGGCAACGCTTCCGGTCACTCGCGACCACACGGCGCAGCCTCAGATCGCCGGGCCTCGTACCCCGGGCGGGCCCCCGGAAGCAAGCCGCGATGCTCATTGACATCGTCAACCGGCAGCTGTCCATCGCGCGCAAGGGGTGATCGGCCGGTGGCAGCCCGAGGGCTGACTCGCATGCGATCCCACGATCGGCATCGAGCGGCGGCCGGCGCCGCCGGACCGCGCCAAGACCCTGGCAGAGAACCAGATCGCCGCCATGTTCCTGATCTGGGATGGGACGCCAATGTGGGAGGAGCCGCGCGGTAGCCGGACAAGGTCCAGGGGCGGGGCGAGCGGTCCGGATGAGCGAAACCCGGCGGCGCCGCCGCCGGCGGGCCTTGACGGCTCGACAGGGCCCGCACCCTTCGCCCTCAGGCAGGCAGGCAGTCCTGGCCGACGACGCGCGTGGCTGTTGGACGCGAAAACGGGCTCTGACTCGACTTATATGGTTCGGGCACCCTGAGTGACGGCTGGGCTGGCCCGGATTGTGTGCCGGGCCGCTGTAAATGAGGTACTGGGCCGCCAGGAGAGGCGTGGTCGCGGAGGCAATCCGCCATCCCGCGAAGTGCTCGGCCAGCGGGTGCGCTCTATGATCTCGGCGGTCATCGACATGGGGGTAGGGGTATGGACGGCGGGCGTTCGACGCGCAGGTGGTCGCTCGATGAGAAGAACTGGTCGCGGGGGTGGTGGATTCCACTGGTCGTCGTCGTCCTGGCGGCCGCGACCTGGGGGTTCCTGGGGTTCGTCGAAGGCGGCTGCAAGCGCGGGCCCAGGGGCGGATGCGTCGCCGCCGACGGCTACGAGTTGCGCAGCTGGGTGTTGTTCCTCGCTTCGATGCCCACACTGTTCGTGGTCGGCACCGGCCTGACCGCCGACCGATGGCCGCCCGCCCTGGGCGTCGCAGCCGGCGGCGCGGCCTGCGGGCTCTACACGGTTGTGCAGGGCCACACGGTCCCGCACCTCATCATGGCGGCCGTCCTCTTCGCCCTGGCCATCGCGGCACCGGCGCTGGCCTGGCGGCGCCGACGGGCGGCGCGAGCGGGCGCTGCCGGCTGACATTGACCACCCTGGTGACCCACGGTCACGGGCCACCGAAGTTGGGCCAGAGCCCGAGAACGGGAGTCGTTTCGACCCGACTTCGAGAGCCGCCTCAAGGCTCCGTCGCCTGATCCCCTCGGGGGGCCTGCTCATCGGGGCGAGCCTGAGCGACTACGTGCCACCGCCACGGGTCTTCACGGCGTACGAACGCGCGTGACCCCACTCGGACGCTTCAGAGGGGCGCCTCCAGGTCGCCGTCGCGGCGGGCGAGTTCGGCGCCGGGCAGGTGGGCGGGCGCGGGTCAGAGAGACGGGGCCTGGAACGAGTGCAGGTCGGCCACCGCGAGGGTTTGCTCCGCTTCATACGCCTGGAAAGTGCCCATGCGCCGGAACCCGAGGCGGGTGGCGAGCCTGAGGGAACGCTCGTTGGCCGTTTGGGTCACCACCAGGACGGGCTGGTCGGGCAACTCGTCGGCGGCGGCGCGCAATATGGCCGTGGCGGCCTCGGATGCCAGTCGCGCGCCCCAACTTCCGTGCCGGAGCAGGTAGGTCAGCTCCAGCTCTGAGCCTTCCTTGGTGACGTGTCCGGGAAGGTCGGCGGAGCGGCGATCGAGTACGAGTGTCCCGATGAACCGGTCGGTTTCCTTGTCGGCGATGACGTAGGTTCCGGGCTTGCCCGCAATGGCGCTGATGCCGTTCGCGTCGAAGTACTGCTCGACGACGGCACGGGGCCGCGGACCCCCGAGGTGGGCACGGACGTGCGGATCGGTCTGGAGCTCGATGAGGCCGTCGATGTCGGCGTCGTGTGCTTTGCGCAGCCGGAGGCGATCCGTGGTGATCTCAGTGGCGGACAGCGTGGGCGATGCGTTCATGAGATCCATTGTCCCAGCTCATCGGATCGAGCCACCGGTCCCGAGCCGGCAGCCAGCTCACCCTTGGGGATGCGCGGTTGGGGCACTGCTGGGGCCCGGGTGTTCCGACTCTCACCGAGCAAAGCGTACGAATATGTGATCATGCATGGCATGAGCATCAGCGGGGGCGGTGTCGAACGGTCCGGCGGTCGGATGACCTTGGCCAACCTTCTGCACCAGGAAACGGTCGCGCGCATGTCGGAAGCGGAGAAGCTCGCTGCCGCGCGCGGGACGCGCCTGTACTTCCAACGGCCCGAGCAGCCGGGCTTCCTGGTCTCCGAGACCGAGGCCGGACCACTGGTACCGCTGTTCACCTCGGTGGAGGGCTTGGCCCTCTTCGCGGGAGCGTGCGCCTGGGCGTCGACCACGGTCGCGGACCTCGTCGAACTCCTGCCCGACGGGGTCCGGGCCCTGGTCGACCCGTTCGGCGAGCGCCCCTTCCTGCTGAACGTGGAGGCGCTGCGCGAGGCGGAGACCACCGAGGACAGGGACCTACGAGACGACGGAGGAGCAGGGCGTTGACCAGTCGGGACGCCATGGAGGGACGTCAGAGCGGTGACGGTGCGGCCCCCGGTGACGGCTATTCGATCCAGTTCACCGCGGTACGGAAGATGATCGACCCCCTGGAGGAGTCGGTCGTTGCCGCGCGCATGGTGAAGGACCACAAGGACAGACTCGCGGCGCATCTTCAAGGAAACGCGACCTTCGAGATCCTCAACTCCGGAAAGGGCTTCCTGTCCGCTTGGGGTTACGGCATGGGTCAAGTCGCCGAGCACGCCGACGAGGTGGTGGCACGCCTCCACGAGGTGATCGCCGCGTACATCCTCGCCGACCTGCTGGCCGTCGAGAATTTCTCCCCCACCCCGGACAACATCTCCAAGCTCCCCGTCGGCAGCGTCGGCAAGTGGACCTGGGACCACGTCGGCAAGCCCACGTTCGACCCGCCCAAGACACTCCTGCAGGAGGAGTGGCCACCGGACCCCACCGAGGTGAGTGCGTAGTGCTGGACGACAGGCCCGCCCCGGAGCGGATACCCGCCGGCTGCACGCCCAAGGACCTCATCTACGGCGATCCGGACAAGGTCGACGACCTGGTCATCGAACTGCGCGCGTACGCCGGGGCGTTCCAGGACGGCGTCGGTCAGCTCCAGGTTCTGGAGTTCGAGGAATGGTCCGGCGAGGGCGCGAGCGCCTTCAAGCAGGCGACCGAACGACTTCCCAAAGAGCTCACCTCGGCCAACAAGCACTTCCTCGACGCCGCGAATGCCCTCGACGCCTACGCGGACAAGCTCCGCTCGGTGCAGAAGCTCTGCCTGCCGATCATCGAGGACGCCGACGAGGCCAGGGCGACTTCGAAGAAGTACTGGAAGGACGTCAAGGCGTACAACGACGCCGTGGAGCGCCACGACGATCCCCTGCCCGAGCGCCCGTCGGAAAGCGACCCGGGCGCGGCCGCCATGGCCGGCTGCGTGGGCCGGCTCGACAAACTCATCGAAGAGCTCCAAGTCGTCGTCGACGCGTCCGAGCGCAAGCTCAACAACGGCGCCAAGGATGCCCCGGACAAGCCCAAGGGCTGGGACGCGGTGAAGAGGGGCGCCTCCGACTACTGGGACGGCTTCAAGGACGGGGTGGACGGCCTCGTGGGCCTCGTCGAACCGCTCGCCGACGGGGACGTGAACGGCTTCGCCATGCAGCTCGCGGGCATGGCCGACGGGATTGCCTACGGGGCGCAGCATCCGACGGAGTTCGCCAAGGCCGTCCTCAACTGGGACGAGTGGTCGCGCAACCCGGCGCGTGCCGCCGGACAGATGAGCCCCGACCTCCTGCTCGCCATCGCCACGGGGGGCGGCGGCGCTCTGGTGCGCGGCGGTAGCGCGGCCAAGGCCGCCCTCAAGCGCCTGACCGACCGCAGCAGCGCCCTGCGCCGGGACGGCAGCGCCGGCGGCCGGGCGGACGGCGAGCCGGGCAAGTACGACAAGTGCGGCGACGACAAGTGCACCACCGGCGAACCGATCGACGTGGCGACCGGCGAGATGGTCATGACGGCCACCGACGTCTCCCTTCCCGCAGCCCTTCCCCTCGTCCTCGCACGCAGCTTCGTCTCCGGGCACACCTGCGGCGGCTGGTTCGGACGAACGTGGGCCGCCACCCTCGACCAGCGCCTGGAAATCGACGCCAAGGGCATCGTCTACGTCGCCGACGACGGCATGTTGCTGCGGTATCCCGTACCGAGCCCTGATGAGGACACCCTGCCCGTCAGCGGCCCGCGCTGGCCACTGCGCTGGGACGGGAAGCCCGGCGGCGCCATGACCATCCACGTGCCGGAAAGCGGACGGACCCTGCATTTCGCGCCGCTGCCCGCCGCGGACGCCACCGAACTCGCCCTCCACGCCATCACCGACCGCAACGACCATCGCATCACCATCACGTACACCGCGGAGGGCCACCCCGAGCAGATCGTCCACTCCGGCGGCTACCGCATCGCCGTCGACACCGACCCCGCCAAGCTGCGCGTCACCTCCCTGCGCCTCCTCGGTCCCGGCACGGACGAACGCGGCGTGACCCTGGTCTCCTTCGGCTACAGCGCGGCCGGTGACCTCACCGAGGTCGTCAACTCCACGGGCGAGTCGCTGCGCTACGCGTACGACGCCGAACACCGCATCTCTTCCTGGACCGACCGCAACGGCACGAAGTTCGGCTACGTCTACGACCGGCACGGGCGGGTACTGCGGACCGTCGGCTCGGAAGGCATGATGACCGGCCGCCTCCACTACGACGACGCGGCCCGCACGACGGTCTACACCGACTCCCTCGGCAACCGGACCACGTACGTCTACAACGAGGCGTACAAGGTGGTCGCCGAGACGGACCCGCTGGGCAACACCACCCGCACCGAGTGGGACGAGACCAACCGGCTCCGACTCGCCGTGACGGACCCTATCGGCCACGTCACCCGTTACGCGTACGACGACCGCGGTCGCCTGCTGCGTGTGGAGCGCCCGGACGGCACGACCGGAACTGCCGCGTACAACGAGCTGGACCTGCCGACGGAGGTACGGGAGCCGGACGGCGCGCTGTGGCGCCACACCTACGACGCGCGCGGCAACCGCACATCGACCGTCGACCCGGCGGGCGCCCGGACCGAGTACGCGTACGACGACCACGGCCATCTCAAACAAGTCACCGACGAGTTGGGCCACACCACCGCCATCGCCACCAACGATGCAGGTCTGCCCATGGCGGTCACCGATTCGCTCGGCCACACCACGTCCGTCCGCCGCGGCCCGCACGGGCGCGTCACCGCCGTCACCGATCCCCTGGGGCGTACCACCAGACACGGCTGGACCATCGACGGCAAGCCCGCCTGGAGGCAACGCGCGGACGGCACCCGCGAGAGCTGGCAATGGGACGGCGAGGGCAACCTCGTCGAACACACGGACTTCGCCGGCAACATCACGCGGCACACCCACACGCACTTCGACCTACCCGCCACCCGCACCGAACCGGACGGCACGCGGTACGCCTTCGCGTACGACACCGAGCTGCGGCTGAAGCAGGTCACCAATCCCCAGGGTCTGACCTGGAGCTACGACTACGATGCCGCCGGCCGCCTGATGTCCGAGACGGATTTCAACGGCCGGAGCCTCAGCTATGCCTACGATCCGGCCGGCCGGCTCGTCTCCCGTACCAACGGGGCGGGCGAGACGCTCCGCTTCACCCGAGACGCCCTCGGCCGTGCCACGGTCCGACGCGCCGACGACGGCACCGAGACGGTGCACGCCTACGACGCCGCGGGTCGCCTGGTCATGGCCGCCAACCCGGACGTCGAGATCCACCGGACCTACGACGTCCTCGGGCGGCTCGTCAGCGAGTCCGCCGACGGAGCCACCAGCACCTACACCCACGACGCTCGGGGCCGCCGTACCTCGCGCCGTACGCCCGCCGGCGCGCTGTCCGAATGGACCTACGACGGCGAAGGCCGACCCGTGGCCCTCAGGACCGCAGGCAACCAGCTGGACTTCCGGTACAACGCGGTGGGGCGCGAGATCTCCCGCACCTTCGGCGACGACATCGTCCTCACCCAGACCTGGGACGTAGTCGACCGCCTCACGACCCAGTCGCTCACCGGTCGCCCGGACGCCGGCCAGACCCTCCTCCAGCACCGCACGTACGCCTATCGGGCTGACGACCACGTCACCGAGATACGCGAGCTGACCAACGGGACCCGGCGCTTCGACCTCGATCCCATCGGCCGGGTCACGGCCGTCCACGCGTACGGCTGGACCGAGCGGTACGCCTACGACAACCTCGGCAACCTCGCACACGCCACCACGCCCGACCATCCTGCCGACGGCGACCACGAGCTCAGCGGAACCCTCATCCGGCGCGTCGGCCGGACGGTGTACGAGCACGACGGCCAGGGTCGGCTCGTCCGCCGCGTCCGCAAACTGCTGAACGGGCAGCGACGCACGTGGACCTTCACCTGGAACGCGGAAGACCGGCTCACCGACGCGACCACACCGGAGGGTGACCACTGGCGGTACACCTATGACCCGCTCGGCCGACGCACCGCCAAGGAGCGCCTCGACCCCGACGGCGCGGTCGTGGAACGCACCACCTTCACGTGGGACGGCACCCGCATGGTCGAGCAGGCCACCCTGGACGGCCACATCACCACCTGGGACTACGCACCGGGCACGCACCGCCCCCTGACGCAGACCGACCACCACGCCCAGGAGGAGCACGACGCCCGCTTCCACGCGATCGTCACGGACCTCGTCGGCACCCCGATGGAGCTGGTGACGCCCGACGGCCACATCAGCCGGCAGTTCCGCACCACGGTATGGGGCGCGGACCTCCCGACGCCGTCGGACGCGACATCGGTCGTCTGCCCGCTTCGCTTCCCGGGCCAGTACCACGACCAGGAAACAGGCCTCGACTACAACTGCTTCCGCTATTACGATCCCGAGTTCGCCGGCTACGCCTCACCCGACCCACTCGGTTTGAGCGCCGCGCCCAACCACCACACCTTCGTACCCAATCCCTTCGTCTGGTTGGACCCGCTGGGACTGAAGTGCCTCGACCCCGACGACCAGGTCCGGCATGATTCCGCACGCGAGACCGCGGTCGACAGTGACGGCAATATGAGGGGAGTGGAGGACAATCCCGGCGTCAGGCTGATCGACGAGGTGGAGCTGGAGAGGATCCGCCTGGACCTGCACGCCAAGCTCGGCGATCCCGACGTCAGGCAGACACCGAAGGGCACCATCGAGACATGGCAGTTGTCGGACGACCCGAAGGCGACCGTGACCTATCGGTCGTTCAGTAAGTCCGGCGGAGCGACCATCGACTACAACGACGTGGACGGCCTGGACATGAAGCGATTCCACATCCCGCAGCATGGGAACTGAGACATGGTGAACCAGGAGGCGTACCGCCGAGAGCTGGAATATCTGACTCAGTACACCCACGACGACTGGGTCGGATTCTCGGTCGTCAGCGGAGCCGTGGGGAGTCTGCTCGGACGGGGCGCCTCGTTCGAGGAACAGCTGGCGTTGCTCCTGCGGATCGTCGGCGATCTGTACGACGCCGGGGCGCGACCGGGCGAGCTGACGGAGTCGGACCTGGATCCCTTCCTGCCATGGAAATCGGACAAGGCCGAGGCCCTGGCGCGAATCGAGGCAGAGGTGGGCGCCCATTCCCGGTTGCCCGACTCCGGTGACATCTGCTGGTTCACGGTGCCGTGACGCCGTCCGGGCGCGGACGGCGTCGGCGTCCCGGGCGCCCCGGGCGCGGACGCGTTCGGAACCGGGCAGCAAAGCCAGGCTGTCAGAGCCTCGCCCTAGGCTGCATCGCATGAGCATGAACGGGGAGTACCTGCGCGTCACACCGGCGGAATTGGATCGCGCGCTCAAGGATCCGGAATGGGCCCATGGCCTGGCCGAGGAGGCGATGGACGCTGCGCAGGAGCACGAGCGCGTCCCATCGGACGCCCGGCACTTCACCACGGAACAGACCTGGCACCTCCTGGACTTCCTGCTGAGGCGTGCAACGTTCCCCGTCGACATCGTGCACGGCGAGGAACCCCTCCCCGAAGCCGAGGACTGGGGCTACGACCCCCCTGGCTACCTGCCCCCTGCCCGCGTCCAGGCGGCCGCGGAGGCGCTGCGCGAGCTTCCCTACGACCGCCTCATCCGGAACGTCGACCCTTCCGAGCTGACCCGCGCCGAGGTCTACCCGTTGATATGGGACTCCCCGGACTCCCTTGAATGGGCCCGCGATGTGTTCCTGGATCTGACGGCCTTTCTTGGAGCCGCAGCCGAAGCGGGTGACGGCATGCTGCTCTGGATCGACTGAGTTCTTGCCTGCCCGCACGCTCTCATGACAGCGAACCTTGAGCTTGTGCCGTCGAGGTCTGAGCGGTGCCGTGTCTGGAGGCCTGCCGATGGGGTTGATACGAAACCGCCTCCGCGCAGCTTCGGGTCGCTGGGCGCACGAACAGCACAGGGGACGCTGTCGATTCCGGGGGGTGGAACCAGCGGTCGCCCGGCATCAGCGGTGGCCACCGGGTGACCCAAACGGGGTGTGGTTCCCCAGCCGGCGGGACCACGGGTTCCGTTCGTAAGCTGCGTCAGTGCAGGTCGAGCAGCATCACGCCATGGAGGTCCGCGTCTGTCCCCCATGGCCGCGCCTCGCCGATCTTGCGGTATCCCCACGCGCGGTAGGCAGCCAACGCTGCCTTGCTGCCCGGGTGGACGTTCAACAACACCCGCTCGGCCTCAATGCTGTCTAGCAGCGTCTCGTGCAGACGTCGCGCGATGCCCTGCCCGCGCCACGGTCCGCGCACGGCGAGCTCCATCAGCCCGAAGGTGCGGTGTCCGTCCTCCCGTCGCATGTCGTCCGGCACTGGCTCGGTCAGTTCGTCCCACCAGCCCGTGTCGGGGTCGAGCGACCAGCCGTACGCCATGGCGACCGGCTCGCCGTCCTCGGTACGGGCCAAAGCGGCGCGGAAGGTGTTCCTGCGGGCCTGGGAGGGGAAACGGCGGAAGGCGGCGGCGACGTCGTCCTCGGTCTCGTTGTAGGGAGGCTCGGCGAAGGCTTCGGCATAGATCAGCCTGAACGCGGCCTCGGCCCGCGCTGCGGCCGATCCGTCCATGCGCTCTATCGCGACGGTCCCCTGCTGCGTCATGTGATGCCCCCTCGGTCGGTCTCGCGGATGTGCTCGCCACACTCGCGGGCCGCGCCA
Source organism: Streptomyces sp. NPDC059874 (assembly GCF_042731135.1). NCBI lineage: Bacteria > Bacillati > Actinomycetota > Actinomycetes > Kitasatosporales > Streptomycetaceae > Streptomyces > Streptomyces sp. NPDC059874. The sequence continues at coordinate 15,112 of NZ_JBHWJY010000077.1, read as the reverse complement.
CTCTCGTCCCGGGACCCCGGCTTGCCGAAACTCCCGGATCTTACCCGGCGGTGTGGCGACAGGGTTTGGTGGCCCCGAGTTCTACGGCGCGCCGGGGAGCCGCGCGGTGCGGCTCGACGTTTGGACGGCGGTCATGGCTTCGGCGTTGGGAGGGGCCGGCCGAGCAGTACCGCTTCCTCGGTCGAGGTGAGGGCGGGTCCGCCAAGGGGCGGAAGTCGTGGTCCGCGGATCGCGGCGAGCAGGACCCGCGGGTGGGCGAGTACCACCCCGGTTCCTTGGAGGGTCATGACGTCGGTGAGGGCTTCGACAGCGGTGAAGTCCGAGCAGGCCGTCGTGATGAGGCGGTTGATGTATCCGGTGGCGAGACGGTCGGCCAAATTCGGCTTCTTCCCGATCGCGTGCGGGAAGGCGGCGTCCTGGCCGACGGCGAGGAGCCATGCGGCGGCCGCGGGGCGATTGACCGCACGCTGTGCGCGCCCCGCGAATCCCTTCGACGTGATGTCGCTGTTCGCAGCCAGGTCGCGCAGGGCCCTGGCGCCCTGGGCTGCCGAGGACATGCCGTGCCCGTAGAGCGGGTTGAGAGCGATGGCGGAGTCCCCGAGCGCGATGAACCCGTCGACGCGGGTCTTCTCGTAGTGGCGACGCCGATTGGCCGTGTTCCGGGCGACCGTCACCGGGCCGAGGGGCTCGGCCCGGGCCAGGTAATCGGCGATGAGAGGGCTTCGCAACTGGCGGGCGAAGGTCGTGAACTGGGCTTTTTCGCTGGTGGGTTCGCCGCCGCGGGTGCCGGAGAGGCTGACCATCCACGCACCGCCCTCGACGGGGAGGATGGTGCCGGCCGTGCCGGCCACGGCCAGTCGGGCGTCGGCCTGGACGTTGATGACGGGCCAGTCGGCGGTGTCGACGGGCGCCTTGTAGCGGCGGCTCGCGTAGGTGACTCCCGCGTCGACGACGGTCTCGGCAACGGTCGGTACGCCCAGCTCGGTCAGCCAGCCCGGGGCATGCGAGGAGCGGCCCGTGGCGTCGACGACCAGGTCGGCTTCGAGAGCCTCCTCGGTGCCGTCCCGGTGCCGGATGACCGCACCGGTGACCCGGGTGCGGGTGCCGAGTAAACGAACCGGCTCGGCCTCGGACAGCAGACGGACACCCGGAAGCGCCAGGGCCTGGACGCGGACGGCCCAGTCGAAGAGGTCACGGCCGGCGCTGATGAGGTATTGCGCTTCGGGCCAGCACCGCCGGTACCAGCCGCCGGGGGAGAGCGAGATCATGCCGTTGGGGATGGGTACGCGGCGCGCGCCGGCGCGCAGCCACATGTCCATGGTTCCGGGGAGGAGCGATTCGATCGCGTCGGCCCCGCCGGACCAGAGCATGTGGGCGTGGCGGGCCTGGGGAAGGCCGCGGCGGGGTTTCGGGGTATCCGGCAGGGGGTGTCGTTCGACGATGTCGATGCTGTTGCCGTGCGGAGCGAGGGCGGCGGCGGCCAGGGTGCCGCTCAGCCCGCCTCCGAGGATGAGAACTCGGGGGTGGGGTTGGAGGGTGGTGGCCATGAAGGTCTGCTCTCTGCCGCGACGTTGGCCGGAATGGCGGAAGTCGATGTAGAGCGTCGGTGTGGAGCATGGCGTGGAACGTGGTGTGGAGCGTCGGTGTGGAGAGGGCATCGAGGATCCGGGCGACCAAGGTGCCCCTGGCTGCGCACAGTGGCAGTCGTGAGGTCGGGGGTGTGTACGGGGCCCGACGAGCCTGCCTCGGTGGGGCAGGCGGAGGACCTTCCCGAGCCGGCCTGAACCCGGCCGGCGCCCGCAGTGGCGCCCGCCGGTTCCGGTCTGTCAGCCGCGGAGGGGTGTGGTTGCCTCCGGCGCGGGGTTCTGGGCGAGCCACTGCCCGTACGCCCGGATCATCCCGCGATTCCGCAGGGTGTCAAGGGCGAGGGCGAGGCGCGCGGAGGTCCGCGGACGAGGCGCGCGGCCGCGGGAAATGCGGCTCATGTGTGCCCGGACGAGGGCCAGGACGCCCGCGCTGGCGATGTCCGTGTCCCGCCAGTTGAGGCGGGGCGCGGCAACCTCGATGTCCTTCCCCTCCTGCCAGCGCGCGGGCAGGTCGGGGCGGAGAGCGAGGGCGGTGGCCAGTCCGACCATCGCGAACCCGCTCGCCAGGACACGCTCGGCGGACGCGCGACGACCGATGCCTCCCGTCAGCATGAGCGGCATGGGCGCGGATGCGACGAGCCGCTCGGCGATGGCGAGGAAGTACGCTTCCCGGCCGAGCTTCGTGTCGTCGGCCGTGCGGCCCATGGTCGCGGCGCTCTCCATGCTTCCGCCGGAGAGTTCCACCAGGTCCACGTCGAGGTCCTTGAGGAAGGCGAGCACCTGCTCCACCTCGTCGACGTCGAAGCCGCCGCGTTGGAAATCAGCGGTGTTGATCTTGATGCCCACGGCGAAGGTCGGGGAGACCGCAGCGCGGACTGCGCGCACCACGTCCAGGAGCAGTCTGGCTCTGTTCTCCAGGCTGCCACCCCATTGATCGGTCCGGCGGTTGACCAGGGGAGAGAGGAACTGGCTCAGGAGGTAGCCGTGGGCCGCGTGGATCTGGACGCCGTGGAACCCGCTCTCCTCCGCGAGACGTGCCGTCGTGGCGAACCGGCCGATCGTGGCCTGGATGTCCGCTTCGGTCATGGCCGTCGGGCGGGCGAAAGCGCGCGTGTGCTTTCCGAGGCTGACGCCGATGTCGGACGGTGCCCATGCGACACCGGGCAGGTCCGACCGGACCTGCCGACCGGGGTGGTTGATCTGCATCCAGACCTGGCCGCCTTCCGAGCCGGCAGCCGCGGCCCAGCGACGGAAGGGGGCGAGGTCGGTTTCGGCGTCCAGCACGATCGTTCCCGGAGAAGTGAGGGCCCGCCGGTCCACCATCACGTTTCCCGTGATGATCAGTCCGCTCCCGCCGCGTGCCCAGCTGCGGTAGAGCTCCTCGATCTCCGGCCCGGGCAGCTGCCCGGGCTGGCGGGCGAGGCTTTCCTCCATGGCCGCCTTCGCGATCCGGTTCGCAATGCGGCTGCCGTTGCGCAGTACGAGAGGTGTGGACAGGTGCATGGAAGATTCCCCTCTGGATGTCGTCATGTGAAGTCCGGTCGTGGCCCGCGGGCGCGGTGTGCTCGGTGCCCGGCTGGGCCGGGAGGTTTCCGGGTCAGCGGGCTCGCAGTCTCAGAACCCGACCTGCCGCGGCTCGTGTGCGCGAAAGGCGTGCGGGGAGGTTCGGGGCGACGGGCCCCAGTCGGCCCCCGCCCATCCGGCCTGTCTGGGGCTCGGACCACAGCCGGCCGACCTCTTCGGTGATCGCCTGCTGAGCCCTGCGGGACGCCGTCGGGTGGCTGACGCCACGTCCGGGGGCCACACGCGAGGCCTGGCGACGGTCTCGCGGGCGGGGTTGGCGACGACGACCTCGCGCAGCACACTGGTCAGGAGGCCGCGGCCGCACGTCGGCAGCTCGACGTGCTTCGGGTGTGTGGTCGTCATGGTCATCTCTCTGCGAGGGGCCTCTGTACGGCATCCGGGAAGCGGGTTCTCAGCCTGCTGTCCGTGGTCATGCACTGTGCTCGACGAGTGCCGTGGACTGCCGTGTCACCTCCACTCGCGGGGAGCGCAGCATGGCGGTGGACATGGTGACGAGGTCATCGGAGTCCTCGGTGGAGCTGAGCGTCCACCGATCCCCCGGCGGGACCGCGGGCGCGGCGCGACTCTTCAGAACGACCGCGTGGGCTATCACGCAGGCATCGGCCTCGCCGCGGGCCCGGCGGCTGTCGGAGTGCTCAGCCAGGGCGAGCGCGTAGACCTTCGCGCCGGTGGAGCGGTCGAACCAGGGCGTCAGCCGCAGTACCGCGTCGAAAATGTCCCTCTCGCGCTGCATGAGGCGGTGCTCCACGGGCTGCCACCACGGCATGGGCGGCGGACTCGTGTGAGGTATCTCCGGGCGGATCTCCAGCCACAGGGGCTGGAGCCGGCGAAAGCGGCGAGAGGCCCGCCACCGGGAGCCGATACCTTGTCCGATGGGCGGGAGGAGGAAACCGGCGGAGACGAGGAAGGCGCTGCAACCGGCCAGGGTGAAGGCGACGTTGGTGCTCAGCCAGTCCCAGTCGTGGCCGAGCCAGCGGGCAACGATCGCCGTGTACTTCAAGAGGTCATAGGAGAACGTGCCCGCCGAGCCTGCGGCGATCAGCAGCAGCCCGACCTTCAGGGTGCCGGGGACCTGCCTCGACCAACGCCGGCTGAGGACCAGCATGGTGACGGCCGCCACGGTGTGCGCCGCCAGGTAGAGAAGGATCATTTCGCGGATCCAGGGCGTACCGGCGTAGTAGGTGTCCAGGTCACGGATCCGCTCGACCGGTGCGTCGCCCAGCGCGAACAGTACGTAGATGGCCACCGCCACCGTGGCGTAGGTCGCCAGGCACAGCCGGGTCTGGCGCCGGGTGACACGCGGATCGTCGTTTCCCCGCCAGTGGATGAGCAGCATGATGCTGACGCCGTCGAATGCCGTCAGGATCGAATACACGATGGGCGCCGCGATGTTCGGTATGCCGAACAGCTTGTTGATGGCCACGAGATTCGGGGGAGCGGCCGTGACGAACAGCAGCGCGGCGACGAAAAGGGTCGCGGTGACGGCCCTCAGGAGCGGGTCTCGCGGGTTCTTCCGCAGCGCCCAGAATTTGATGGCTGAGGCGACGAGCAAGCCGGCGGCCGCGCAGAGGAACCCGGTTCCCGCGTTCACCGACGGCTCCCGTGAACCACGCAGGGGAGAGTGTGCATGATCACTTGCTCTCCGAGTGGGCGGTGCCGACGGGGGAGTCGAAGTGGCGGATCTTGGAGAACTGGATGCTCAGACGGGCAAGACTGTTCGTTCCGGATACGCGGGTGGGGACCGCGGAGCTCGTCTCGACATCGACGGGTGTCTGCCCGGATGCCGGAGTCCCGGCGGCCTCCGCGGCGACCAGGGCCGCGTGGATGGTGGCCGCTTCGGCGAAGATGAGGGCGGCCTCCGGCTCGCAACCTTGCGAGGAGGCGTACCGCTCCGCAGCCTCGCGGTGGCTGCTGTCCAGGTGGGGCGCCAGATTGAGCAGACGATCGGAAATCTCGGTGGACCTGGCCATCGCCCGGATCTCCGGCGACGAGGTGGGACGGATCCGCATGGGCTTCGCAGGCCCCGCGAACGGTTCGAGCGCACGCCAGAGGGGCTCCATCGCCCGGTATGCCCGCCAGGACACCCACATCGAGCCCAGCCGCGGCCCGACGACCGGCACCAGGAAGCCGACCGTGGTCATGCCCGCGCCCAGGCCCGCGAGGGGAGGGGCGATGTCGGTGCTGAGCCAGTCCCAGGTGTCCGTACCGGCCCAGCGGGCGCAGACGGCCAGGAACTTGACCAAGGCGAACGACAAGGTGAGGCCGAACGCGGCCACGAGGATGAGCAGGCCCCAGTGGGTCCACGCAGCCTGGAGCTCTCGAAGTTCACGTGCCCACCGCCAGCACTTCGTCGCCACCACGAGACTCGTGGCGGTGTGTGCGGTCAGGTAGAGAACGATCATCTCCCGCGCGTACGGGGTGGTCGCGTAGAAGGTGTCGAAGTCGCGCTGCTGCTCGATGGGCACGTTGCTGAGCGAGAAGAGGACACAGAACGTCGCGATCACTGCGGCGGTCGCCGCGATCCACATCCGTGTGTGCCGCCGGACAGTGTCCTCTGGCCCCCCACGCCAGTGCATCAGGAGCACCAGCGAGCCGCACGACAGGCACGACAGGATGCAGTAGACGATGAGCGCCGAGATGTTCGGGACGCCGGTGATCCGGTTGACCCGCTCGATCGTCGGCGGAGCACCGAACACGAAGCCGGCCGCCGAGGTCGTGAGGATCACGAAAATCGACTTCGACATCGGCGAGTTCCAGGTACGCCAGAACGAGGGCGACTTCACCACCAAAGCGATCGCCAGGACGACGGCGGGTATGTAGTAGTCCGATCCGGTCATGCTCAGTAGCCTCTGCCCATGCTGGACTGGATCCGGCCTGCCAGACCGGTGACCGGCACGGCACGGCCACCTTGAAGGTGCTCCCGCAGTCGGGCTCCCAGCTGCAGCCCGAACACCTCCGCGTCGCTTTCCTCCTCGGTGTCGACGTGGCTCCTCGCGGCCAGGGCGACGAGTTCGTCGCTTGCCAGTTCACCTCCGAGTGAGCGGGCGGCTGCTGTGGCGACGTCGCTGTGGGCCCCGTGGGACAGGCAATCTCCCAACAGGGCATGCCACATCTCGTGTGCGAAGATCACAAACTGGTGGAGCGTGGTCGTCTGACTCTCGACGATGATCACGAGTCGGTCGTCGAACTCTGCGGTGAGGCCGCTGGCCGTCCCCTCGGGGAATTCACGGAAGTACAGGAGGACAGGGCGGTAGGGGAGCACCCCGCGGTCCTCGTTGAAGCGTCGCTCGACGTCGGCCCTCAACACCGAGAACAAGATGTCCGGATCCGAGGGAATCGGCCTGTCGAGACCCGCGAGAACCTCATCGCAGAACTTCGCGATCCTCCGCTCGGTCGACCGGCGCGCAAGGTGGGTCCTCAGCGCAGCGAGCAGGCTCCGGGGAGTGAGCAGCCTGCGGAGAGCCGCGAGTATCCCCTGGCGAGAGTCGGCCGTCTGCCGCTCGTTCATCCGAATGCCCCCACTCTGCGTTCCCTCCGATGGGTGGTGAAGCCGCGGCCCGCCTTGCCGCTTCCTGTGACTGAAGGTCGGGCCGGTAGTCGCCCGCGTCCCCGCCCGACCTTAGGAGCCGGAGACTTCTCGTGCGATCGCGTCCACGAAGGCCATCAGCGCCGTCTCGAGATTCGGCGGCAGCTCCCTGTTGCCAAGACGGAGCTGGATCTGCATGGCGTGACGGTTCCTCACGGCCTCGGAAGGATTCTTGATGAACGCCGTCAGGTCCGGGATGACCTTCCTGTCAAGAACTCTTTTCACGGCCTCGGGCGGAGTGTGGGTGAAGTACTCCATGGGGACGTCGAAGAACTTGGCCAGGCCTGCGCCGTGCCAGATGTTCGGCGTGCTCCGGTTCAGCAACTTGCCGTGCCACTGCGGCGTCATCCCACTGCCGGCAGCGATCTCGACGGTCGTGTACTGACGTCGGCTGCCCGTGTTCCTGTCCACGGTCAGGCGGGTTTCCCTGAGGAACGCGATGCGGCGGGCGAGCTCGGCCGGGCCGCTTGCCGGCGATTCGACGCGCTCGCCGTCGAGCAGCCGCCGGATGTCGGCCTCCGGTAGGGAGGTGTGGAAGGAGAGGTCCTTCAGGTTGAAAACTGATGCTCTGTCGAGCCCCGATCGCGACTGGAGCTCTTCGACTTCTCTAACGGTCTCGGCGAGCTGCTCGTACCCGTCGCTCATAGACCCTCCAGGCAGGATGGAAGGGGAACATGTGGTCCGGACTGGCCCGCGACCTGTGTGCCGATCACTAGATCACGGAAACGGTCTGATCCGCAACGAAACGACCGTTTCATGAGGCGGTCGTCTTCATCTCTCCACGAGCGCACGCCCCTTCGCAATGAGGCGGCGAGATCGGACGTGACACTCGCCCTCGGCGCCGCGTGCCGCACCGGCACGCCGCCGGGGCCCGTCGAACGGGGTGCCCGGCGGGGCCGGGCGGACTGCACGCGGGCCCCGCATAGGGAGGGATGGTGCGAGGCCTGCTGTGCGGAGCCCACTCGGCCGGCCGGCCCTGGGCGATGTCCTCGGGTCCGGCCGGAGACGGTGCGGGGCCGCCCCGAGGCGGCCGGACCGGGGTCGAACAGCAGGACGGCGTCAGGGTCGTTCGCGTAGGCGTTGACGCCGGCCAGGTTCAGGGGGTTGGGCGCCGGTCAGAGTGCGTTGCGCGAGACCTTGAGGATCTTGCACTCGATCTTGTCGGAGGCCTTGGCCGCCTTCGCGGTGTTGAACGCGAGGGCGCCGGCGTTGTCGTCCGTGTACTTCTGGCCGGGGGCCAGGTTCTGGGCGGTCGACAGAAGGTCTTCCTTCTTCTCGCCGTTGACCAGGATCTCGCCTTCGACGAGGTAGCTGTACCGGCGGTCACCGCTGTTGGTGTACTCGACCTTCACGTCCAGCTCCTTCATGTCGAAGTCGCCGGTCTTCACCGCGCAGGACGTCACCGTCGCGTCCTTGGTGATGTCCGGCTCGCCCTTCTTCCCACTCGTGCCGCCGGAGGGGTTGACCTGCGCACTGTCGTACGACTTGTCGAGCTCCTTGCCAACCTCCTCGGCGGCTTCGCCGACGAGCAGGGTGCAGCCGCCGAGAAGGAGCAGGCCGAGGACGGCGGGGATGCCGCAGCCCAGCGCGATCTTCTTGCCGGTGCTCATCCCCGGCTTCGGGGCGGGGTAGTGCGGCTGGGGCTGCTGCGGGTATCCGGACATGACTGGGCGATCCTTACGAGCGAACGGAGTCCCCGGGTCACAGCGATGCGGCGATGCGGCAGGGGCTGCGTCATGATGGCATAGCTACGATCAACTTGCGCGCTTGTCTCACAAGCGCGCGATCAGAAGTCGAGCGAGGGCGACGAATGAAGGTCAAGAACGGTGGTAGCGGGGTCACAGTGGAGGAATTCCCCGGCTACGAGGGCCACAGTTTCATCATCGGCTTCCCCGCGGGCGGAACGAAACCGAACGGGTTCTACGTCAAGGCACCGGACGACCAGCCGGTGAGCGCGACATGGCTGCGCCGGCTGCCGCTGGACCGGCTGCTGCGAGTGGCAGCCGAGGCGAGGGCGGCGGAGATCGCCGGACAGGTGCAGCCCGCACCTGCGACCGAGGGTCGCCCGTACGGCGGTGGCGACGAGCATCTCGCGAAGGTGGCCGAGGTGTATCAGTGGGCGACCGAGCGGAACATCCCGCCCCGCCGCGCCATCGCCAGCAGGTGGGCCAGGTCGGAGGCGACAGCGGGACGCTGGATCGCCGAGGCCCGGAAGAAGGGCGTGCTACCGCCTGCAGGAAGGTGAGGCGTCCGCGGCCGACGGCGGCGTGAACAGGGACCACGCCGGTGGCAGGGTGGCCGTCACCGTCAGGCCTCCGCCATCGCGGGCCTCGGCCCGGACGTCGCCGCCGTGAGCACGGGCCACCGCGCGGACGATGGACAGGCCGAGGCCCGCGCCGGACGAGCCGACCCGCACGTGTCCCAGCCTGCGGAAGGGTTCGAACAAGGTCGACACCTGGTACGCCGGCACGACGGGGCCGGTGTGGCTCAGCTGGATCCGGGCCGAGCCGTCGGCCGTGGTGCCGCTGCTGACGTGGACCCAGCCACCCTCGGGGACGTTGTAGCGGATCGCGTTCTCGATGAGGTTCTGGACGAGCCGTTCGTGCAGCCGGGAGTGGGCACCTGCGCTGAGGGGGAGGGGCAGGTGCCCACGGGTGGCGGCCGGGGGCCGCTCACCGCGTCGGCCGCCGTTTCCAGCGTAAATGCCCTGGCGAATGTGGCCTCGCGCTGCACCTGGACCGGCCCGTGGAGCCTGCGGGGCGTCCCGGGTCGGGTGGGGCAGGTCGCGGCCGCCGTTTTGGTTCTGGCACACATTCCGTGAACGATCCTGCCCGATCTCCGCCGGCAGGCGGCACGCAGCACGTGAGCTGCACGGGTTGGATGTCACGAGACGCAGGCCGATCCCGAGCCGAGATCGTTCACGGAATGCGGAGATCCTCAGTTGGTGAGCCCTGCAGCCGTCAGGGGGTCAGCAGCTCGGCGACGAGTCGGACGACCTCGGGTACCTCGACGTGGTCATCCGGGGTGGCCCCGAAGTGGCCGCCGGTCGGTGTCACGACGGCGGTGGCGCCGAGTCCCTCGACGAACAGGCGGACGTGCTCGGTCGGGTCGGGCTGGTTGACCGGGTCGTCCATGGCCTGAAGGACACGGAACCGGCGGGCCGAACGGCGGATGCGTTCCCAGTCGAAGCCGCCCTCGAAGAATTCGGCGAGCTCGTCGTAGCCAACCTCGTGGGCCGAGGCCGCCACGAGGAGGACGCCCGCGAACTGCCCTTGAGCGGCAGGGTCGTGCTGCTCCAGGAACCGCAGCACGTTGACCGCGCCGATGCTGTGCCCCACCAGCACGGTGGAGTCTGCGGGGCCAGCGGTCGACACCGCCGCGCCGTAGGTCTTGCGCCAGGGCTCCAACCGCGGGGTGGCGGATTCCGGCAGACGGGGCACGGTGACCCGATGCCCGGCCGCCGCCAGCTGCTCGGTCAGGTACGGGAACCAGACGCTGTCGTCGCTCGCACCGTAGCCGTGCGACACCACGATCTCACTCATGATCAATCCACTTCCCTTAATCAAAACGATCCGTCGCGTTTTGATTAAAATAGCAGACTGCTAGCGTGGAGAGGTGCCCACCGGAGAAACCACTCGCCGCACCGGCGGCCGGGTCCGCAGCCAGGACGCCCACGACGCCGTCCTCGCCGCCGCGATCGAGCTCGTCGATGAACTCGGCTACCAAGCCGTCACCATCGAACGGATCGCGGCTCGCGCGGACGTCGCCAAGAGCACCATCTACCGCTGGTGGAAGTCGAAGGCGGTCCTGGTAATGGACGCCTACCGCACGGCCGTCGAGCAGCGGATGCCCGAACCCGACACCGGCTCACTCGCCGGCGACCTGACCGCCTTCGCCACCGCCCTCTACGGCGTGTCCGAACACCCACTACGAGTACGGACCCTGCGCGGTCTCATGGCGGAGGCCCAGCTCGACCCCGCCTTCGCCGAACCATTCGGAGAGTGGGTGCAGAGCCGGCGCGCCGTCGTGCTGGCACTGCTCGCCCTCGGGGTGCAGCGCGGCGAGCTTCCGCCCACCACCGACTTGGACGCCGCCACCGACCACCTCTTCGGCCTGTTCTGGTACCGCCTCCTGGTCGGCCACCAACCCCTCACCCCCAGCCAGGCCCCCGCTCACATCCGGCAATTGCTGCACGGACTCGGCACGCGGCACGGCCAATAGACCCGCCGACGAAGGCCCGACCCACCGCTGTCACTTCCAGGGTTCCGGCACGCATCTCGTGAACGATCTCGACCCGGGATCGACTCGCGTCTCGTGACATCCAATCCGTGCAGCTCACCGCTTGAGCGTGAGCCCCTGCTTCAACTCGCGCACAGCGCCACTGCGTGCCATGAGGCCGGGTGGGCTGCGCCCCGTGGGCTGCGCCCCGTGGGCTGCGGGCCGAGGCCGTGCAGGGGGTCACGCCGGTAGGGGTTGGCCTCGTCCGTCGGTGGGGTGGGGCAGCGGCGACTCCCTGGACGACAGCGTCCCACTCCCTCCCCGGACCGGTGGCGAACGCCTGCAGCCGCGACACCTCAGGGCTCTGACTCGTCACGCTGCGGCCTTCGGCCATCTGTGTAGCCTGTCGATCGGTTCGAACGGGATGAAGGTGGGGCGTGGAGACGCTGGTCGAGGGAGCCGTCGCGGAGGCACTTCGTGGCGGGGGCGGCGAGGCGATCCGCCTGTATGTCGCCGCCTGTGCCGAACGCATGGCGCCGCTGTTCGTGGGCCTGCGGGTGGGCGTGCCGGGGCGGGAAGCCGACCTGGACCTGTATGTGGATTCCGTACGTGATCTTTGGTACGCCGACCGGCCGCTCGCCGACGCTGCCGAGCGCGTACGTCTGCTGGAGCGGTTCCCGGAGCTTCAACCGAACGAGGAGGGGATCACCGATGACGCCGACACGTACGCCTTCTTCGCTGCCCTCTGCCTGCGGTATGCCCTGCTGGCCCACGGCTCGGGAAGCGCTGATGACGCGGTGTGCTGCGGCCATGCGGCGCTCACCGCTATGGGGATGCTGGACCAGAACGTGGCGGGTGCCAGTTTTCTCGCCGAGGAACAACGGCTGCAGTCCCTTTCGCTGAGTGGTGACGCCTCAGGCCTGTGGGACGTAAGCGTCACGGCAGGGCGGGAGGGATTTCGTGCTGTGGTGGGCCACCTGCCCCGCTAGGCCTGCGCCCGACCGCTGTCGGTGAGAGACGGCCTCCGTTGTGCGGCCGCTGTGCCAACCTCGTCGGGCGGAGCCTGTGGCGGTCCGCCGCCGCGATCGCGGGGCTGCGGAAGCCGACTGTTGCGGCGTGGACGGCCGGCCCGCTGCCGGCCGAAGGAGGCGCACGGCCTTGTCCGGCTTGGCGAGGCGCTGCGTACTGTGCTTCGGACGGCGATGCCGGGCAGTTGCGGAAGCTGTCGCATGATCAGCATGCGCGGGTCGGGCGGCTCGCGCGGATGGCGCGCGCTCGGGCTGCCGAGGCGGGGCAGGCGGTGAGCGAGCTGGTGTTGCACGAGGTCGAGCACATCCGCCACGCGGTCCCCGCCGATGCGGATATCGCCGCGCAGTGGGTGGCGGACCGCGCGGCCGCGGCCGAGGAAGGCGTACGGGCTGCGAGGGAGAGGTTGGAGGCGGCCCCCGTGCTCCGCACCCGTTACGCCTTCCGGGCGGACGTCCAGCCCTGGCGGCGGAGGCTTTCGAAGCCGTCCAGGAGGAGGTCCAGGGCGAATTCGAACTCGAACTGGTCGTCGCAGCCGCCACCGACCGTGGAGCCCCCGTCGTGTGCGGCCGTCGCGGCCAGTTCCGCGATGTGCGGGTAGCGCGCCGCCAGCCCGGGGTCCGGCGGGCCGGAGGGGCCCGAGGTGTCGAACAGTTCCTGGCTGAAGCCGAGCAGGCGGCTGCCCATCGCGTGCATGACGTGGTGCGTGAGGTCGGCGGAGAGGCCGCCGTCCCGGAAGCTCCCGGCCATCGAGTCCAGGTAGGCCAGCACGGCCGGCGTGGGGCCGGTCCGCGACTCGATGACCCGGGCCGCCCAGGGGTGGCGCAACAGGACCCGCCGGGCCGAGAGGATCCGGCCGCGGACCACGCGCTGCCAGTCGGGGCCCGCGGCCGGTGGGTCGATCTCGCCGACGACGGCGTCGGCCATGCCGTCGAGCAGCTCCTCCTTGTTGGCCACGTGCTTGTAGAGGGCCATGGGTACGACGTCCAGCTCCTGCGCGAGCCTGCGCATGCTGAGCGCGTCGATGCCGGTGGCGTCGGCGAGCGTGACGGCGGCGCGCAGGACGCGGTCCCTGTTCAGGGGAATCCGTTGCGTGTGCGTGGCTTCCTGCCGGGTCATTCCGGTTCGGCCCCTTCCCTCCTCGACAGCGCCCTCTCCTTGACGAGTGTACGCAGTACACCTAGGGTTGCTGTCAGGTGTACGGCGTACACCACCATCGAGCGAGGGGTACCGACAAGATGAGTCCGGACCGGAGAACCGCGGTGGCCGCCGGGTCACTGTTCCTGCTGACCGAGGTCGCCGCGATAGCCGGGGCGGTTCTGTACCGCCCCTTGCTGGGCGCGGCGGACGGCCGGCTCTCGCAGGGCGCCGACACGCGGGCGCTGCTCGGGGTGCTCTGCGAGGTGGTGCTGGTGGTGGCGGTGGCCGGTACCGGGGCGGCGCTGTTCCCCGTCCTGCGGCGCCACGGCGAGGGGCTCGCGCTCGGGTACGCCTTCGGGCGGCTGCTGGAGGCGGCCGTCATCGCCCTCGGGATCGTCGCGGTCCTGGCGCTCGTCACCGTGCGGCGGGACGCGGGAGCGGCGGCCGGCGCCGATGTCGCGCTAGTGGCCGTGCACGACTGGACTTTCCTGCTCGGGCCCAACATCGCCCTCGGCTTGAACACCGTCCTGCTCGCGCATCTGGCGTACCGCGCACGGCTCGTGCCGCGCTTCATCGCCGTGCTCGGTCTGATCGGCGGACCGCTGATCTGTGCCTCGGCCGTCGCCGTGATGTTCGGGGCCTACGCGCAGCTCTCCGTGGCGGGGTCGGTCGCCGCGCTGCCGGTGTTCGCCTGGGAGCTGGGGCTGGCCGGGTGGCTGATCGTCAGGGGGTTCGGTCCCGGCGCGGGAGTCGCATCCCGGGCAGAGGGAGAAGTGGCTGATCCGGCAGGTATCCGGTCGGAGTGGCCGACCCGAGCTTGACGGCGGGGCCGTGTGGGTGGGGTGTGGCGGCGGCGTTGCGGAGCTTCAGGACACCACGCCTGTGGGGCCTGCCGGCGTCAACGAATCCGGCGTGAGGGGTGCGATCTGCGAGCGCGGTCAGGCGGTCGTCTGCTCGTTCATGCTGCCTCTCGTTCCGCCGGCGCCGGGGTGTGGCTGCGTGCGGCGCGGCGCAGCTCGACGCCGGCGGCTCGCCACTGGGCGGGGTCTGTCCAGTACGGGTGGGTGTACAGGCACCTCGAAAGGGCGATCAGCCGCCGCCGCAGCACGGTTGTGCCGGACGTGGCCGGAGCCTGCGCGAGCTCGGCATAGGTGCGCAGCCACGCCCCTTGGAGGGCGAGCAGGTCATCGGGGAACTGGAACGGTGGCCTCACCTCTCTATTCCAACACATGTTCGATTTTCTGCGCGAGTGTAGAGCTCTCGATCGGGGGAGCGAGTCCGGAAGGGAGCGTCGTGGGCCTCGCTCGCTGCCCAGCCTGAGATCCGGATCACCGAGCGCCGCCGGCCACCGCTCCTGGGTGGGCCCGGTTGAAGCCGCATCTGCCGAAGTCCCGGCAGCGCGGCGGCCGCCGGCACCGCAGGGATCACCAACGGGATCCTGTATCGACTGCGCACTGGGTGCCGTGGCGGGATCTACCTCGCATTTCGGTCCTTGGAAGCACGGCACCCGGGACAGGATCTTCGCGGCCGTCCTGGCCGACGCGGAAGGCCGGATCGACTGGTCGATGGTGAGCGTCGACTCGGCCTTCGGCAACACCGCCCCGACGAGGGACTCGGACGCTCCCGGGGCGGCCTGACCTGCAAGATCCGCCTCGCCGGTGAGGGCGGACGCCGCGCCCTGGCCCTGCTGATCACTCCGGGTCAGTGGGGCGACGCTCCGCAGCTCATCCCGGTCATGGAACGCATCCGCGTCGGCCGCCTCGGTGGCGGACACCCGCGCACCCGGCCCGACCATCTCGGCGGCGACAAGACGATCTACAAGCGAAGGAACGAAGTCGAGCGACCGACTCCGGCTCCGCCCATGACCTCCGCCGGAGCTAGACGAGTAAGTCCAAAGTGCTCGGGTCAGTGGTCGTAGGCGATCAGTGAGCGGGTGGTGGGTGTTCCCGTCTGCCGGTTGTGCCAGATGGCC
>NZ_JBHWJY010000076.1:0-39924 GCF_042731135.1 Streptomyces sp. NPDC059874 | reverse complement strand
CGTCAGTCCCATAGTCCTTCCGTGTCGGGCCGGCCTGTCAAGGGCGCTCCCTTCGGTCGCGTCGCTGCGCGACGGCCTGCGGCCGCCCTTGACAGGCCGTCCCGCCACGGAAAGACAAGAGACTGCCAGGAAACCCCCAAAAGAACGGGCCGGGTCAGAAGCAAATGGACGGGGCGGTCCCGATGGACGGCCGGTTTCCCGGCAGCAGGCCCCGGCCCGGGCCCATCAACACCGCCCTCAGGGTCGGGGGCAGCCCAACCACCCCCAAACAGCGACCAAATGACGCCGGCGGGAGGTCAGACGGGCCCCACGCCCCAGATCGCTACGCGCTCCTCGACGACGGCGTCCGACGACCGTCTGGGGCTGGACATAAGCCGCCCACAATCGCTACAAATGCACCCAAAGCGGGCGACTGCGGCCTGTTAGCGGCTGCTCGCGACGCCGTAATGCCTCTTGCCGGAGTGAGAGGTTGAGATCACCGACATACGACTCCGTCAGGCCGCCGAGAACCACTCAACGGACCCGCAGACGCCCACGAGGCGTCTCAACTGACCTTCGTGGGCGGCCTATGTTCAACCCACGCCGGGCTGATCGACGCCAGACGACGTCAGCTGTGTAGCGATCCGTCGCGGCCTATAACCAGCCCCAGACGGCCGTCGGACGCTGATCGGGAGAAGCGCGTAGCGATCCGTGGCGGCCTATGACCAGCCCCAGACGGCCGTCGGACGCCGTCGTCGAGGAGCGCGTAGCGATTTGACGCGCCCGCCCTCCCCCGAGGGGCTTGTGGTCGGGGTTTCGGGGAGGTTGGTCGCCTGCCCGGCCCGGAGAGAGGGCTGGAAGGGCCCGGGCCGGGCTTGCCGCCCGGAACCCCGCCGCCCATCGCTGATGGGCCCGTCCATTTCCCTCGGACCGGCCCGTTCTTTTGGGGGTTTCCCGGCAGTCTCTTGTCTTTCCGGGGCGGGACGGCCTGTCAAGGGTGGAGCGCAGCGACATCGCGAAGCGACGCGACCGAAGGGAGCGCCCTTGACAGGCCGGCCCGACACGGAAGGACTATGGGACTGACGGGAAACCCCCAAGACCTCTGATTCCGGCCGCCGAAGGCTCCGCTCCCGAAGCCCGCCCGTACGCCGGAACCGCGTGGCCTCAGCTCAGCTCGACCACCGCGCGCGACATTCCCAGTACCTTCTGGCCCGCGCTCATCGCCGTCAGGTCCACCCTGACCCGCTTGTCGTCCAGCTTCGCCGCGACCTTGGCCGTGACCTCGATCAGCCCGCCCTGGTCGTCGTTCGGGACCACCACCGGCTTCGTGAAGCGCACGCCGTACTCGACCACCGCGCCCGGGTCGCCCACCCAGTCGGTGACCACGCGGATCGCTTCGGCCATGGTGAACATGCCGTGCGCGATCACGTCAGGCAGGCCGACTTCCTTGGCGAACTTCTCGTTCCAGTGGATCGGGTTGAAGTCACCCGAGGCACCCGCGTACCGCACCAGCGTGGCGCGTGTCACGGGGAAGGACGCCGCCGGCAGTTCGGTGCCGACCTCGACGTCGTCGTACTGGATCTGCGCTGCCATGTCAGGCCTCCTCGGGGGCGCGGGAGACGAGCTTCGTCCACGCCGTCACCACGTGCTCGCCGGTCTCGTCGTGGACCTCGCCGCGGATGTCGATGATGTCGTTGCCCGCCAGCGACTTCACGGCCTCGATGGTGGAAGCCACCGAGAGGCGGTCACCCGCGCGCACCGGGCGCGAGTAGGCGAACTTCTGGTCGCCGTGCACGACGCGGCTGTAGTCCAGCCCCAGCTGCGGATCCTCGATCACCTGGCTCGCCGCGGCGAAAGTGATGGCGAACACGAAAGTCGGCGGAGCGATCACATCGGGGTAGCCGTGCGCCTTCGCTGCTTCGGGGTCCGTGTAGACGGGATTGTCGTCACCCACCGCGACCGCGAATTCGCGGATCTTCTCCCGGCCGACCTCATACGGATCGGTGGGCGGGTAGCTCCGCCCCACGAAGGACTGGTCGAGAGCCATGACTCACTACCTCCACAGAGAAACAGGTGCAATCACAAGGACAAGAGGACAGGTGACCGGGCCGACCGGGCCGACCGGCAGGCCAAACAGACGGACAGACAGTGACGGACAGTCGGCCAGACGCGGAAACGACACGAGGCCGCCCCCCGATGAAGGGGACGACCTCATGACGGTGCCTGTTATACGAGACTTCGCTGGGGTCAGCGGGTCTCGCGGTGCGCGGTGTGCGAGTTGCAACGCGGGCAGTGCTTCTTCATCTCAAGACGGTCCGGGTTGTTACGCCGGTTCTTCTTGGTGATGTAGTTCCGCTCCTTGCACTCCACGCAGGCCAGCGTGATCTTCGGGCGGACGTCGGTGGCAGCCACGTGAGTGCTCCTTGACGGACTATGGGACGGATGAACGCATAAAAGAGTAGCCGATCGGGAGACCGACCCCGCAATCGGCTACTGTGTGTAGCGGCGACCGGACTTGAACCGGTGACACAGCGATTATGAGCCGCTTGCTCTACCGACTGAGCTACGCCGCTTTGATGTGATCAGCTCCCCACCCAAGGGTGGGGAACCTCTCTCACCAGAGCCCCAATGCGGAATCGAACCGCAGACCTTCTCCTTACCATGGAGACGCTCTACCGACTGAGCTATTGGGGCGAGCGATGAAGACATTACACGGTTGCCCGCCCATCGCCCAAATCCTTTGCGGGGACAGGGCTCCGAGGGGGTTCGCCTGCCTTTCTCGATCAGCCGCCAAGCCGCCCTCACCCCCGTTCTCACCCGAAATGTGGCCGGTGTCACTGCCGGGCCCACTCCCCCTCCCCACCCTCCCCACCCCCACCACCCCCACCCCCGCACGCCGGGACGCGTGGGCACCACACCGGTACGACTATTGCGCTCTTCCGCGAAGCGGGGTGCGCCGCGCCCTAGGCTCTGAGCACGCTGCGTGATCTTGGGCCGCGGGCCGCGGCCAGGGGCCCAGGAACCGCCCGAGCCACCGCAGGAGCGCGATGTCCGACAGCCAGCCGCAGCAGCCATTCCACTCCCCGCGCAACGGCCGTGGCGAGGGCGGCGGCCTCGGCAACGCAGCCGCCGCCGAAGCCACCACCCTGCTGCTCGCCGGGGCCCGCCTCACCGACGGCCGTACCGTCGACGTCCGCCTCAGCGGCGGCCGCATCCAGGCCGTCGGCACCGCGGGCAGCCTCCCCGCCCCCGCCCTGTCCCGGGTCGACCTGAGCGGTTACCTGCTGCTCCCCGCTCCCGCCGAGCCGCACGCCCACGGGGACACCGCCCTGACCGCCGACGGCGAGGGGCCCGTCTCGTACACCCCCGACGAAGTCCAGCGCCGCGCCACCGAGGCCGCCCTGCTCCAGCTGGGCCACGGCGCCACCGCCGTGCGCTCGCACGTGCGGATCGGCGACGTCCACGGCCTCGGCCCCCTGGAGGCCGTGCTCCAGGCCCGTCGCTCCCTGCGCGGGCTGGCCGACCTCACCGCCGTGGCCGTCCCCCGGCTGCTGACCGGCGTCGCCGGCGCGGACGGGCTCGCCATGCTGCGCGACGCGGTCAAGATGGGCGCCTCCGTGATCGGCGGCTGTCCCGACCTGGACCCCGACCCGACCGGCTTCCTCGAAGCCGTCCTGGAGCTCGCCGGCGAGCACGGCTGCCCCGTGGACCTGCACACGGACGGTGACGACCCCGCCCGCCTCTCCCGGCTCGCGGCCATGGCCGGCGGGCTGCGCCCCGGGGTCACCATCGGCCCCTGCGGCGGCCTGTCCCGGCTCCCGCTGGACGCGGCGGCCCGCGCCGCCGACCAGCTGGCCGCGGCCGGCGTACGGGTGACCTGCCTCCCGCAGGGCGACTGCGCGGCCCTGGAGCGCCGCGGGCTGCGCACCGCGCCCGTACGGCTGCTGCGCGCCGCCGGGGTCCGGGTCTCGGCCGGCAGCGGGGCGCTGCGGGACGCCGGGAACCCGGTCGGCCGCGGCGACCCGCTGGAGGCCGCGTACCTGCTGGCCTCCCAGGGCGGGCTCCGGGCGGGCGAGGCCTACGAGTCGGTCAGCGCCTGCGCCCGGGAGGCCATGGGCCTGCCGGAGGTGCGGGTGGAGGCCGGCTTCCCGGCGGAGCTGCTCGCCGTGCGCGGGGACCGGATCGCGGGCGTGCTGTCCCTCGCGTACAGCCGGATCGTGATCCACCGCGGGCGGGTGGTAGCCCGTACGAGTGCCGTACGGGAGTACTGCGACTCCGCCGTCGCGGTGGCCCTGGACCTGCCCCGGCAGGGCCGTACGGAGCCCGGTCCCTGAGGTTTCCCGTGCGTTCGCGGGCGGGGGCGCCCGGCTCGTCGTACGGTCGGGACATGCGCATCGTCATCGCGGGTGGACACGGTCAGATCGCGCTGCGGCTGGAGCGCCTGCTCTCCGCGCGCGGGTACGAGGTCGCGGGCGTCATCCGCGACCCGGCACAGGGCGACGACCTCAGGGAGGTGGGCGCCGAGCCGGTGCTGTGCGACCTGGAGTCGGCGTCGGTCGAGCACGTGGCGGGCATCCTGCAGGGCGCGGACGTGGCGGTGTTCGCCGCCGGCGCGGGCCCCGGCAGTGGCATCGCGCGCAAGGACACCGTGGACCGGGGCGCGGCGGTCCTCTTCGCCGACGCGGCCGAACGGGCCCGCGTGCGCCGCTTCCTGATGGTCTCTTCGATGGGCGCCGACGCGCGGCACGACGGCGACGAGGTCTTCGACGCCTACCTGCGGGCCAAGGGCGAAGCCGACGACCACGTCCGTACCCGGCTGGGCCTGGAGTGGACGGTGCTGCGCCCCGGCTCGCTCGTCGACGACGCTGGTACCGGCCTGGTCCGCCTGGAGGCGCACACGGGTCACGGGGCCGTCCCTCGGGACGATGTGGCGGCGGTGCTGGCCGAGCTGGTGGAGACCCCGGCGACGGCGGGCCTGACGCTGGAGCTGACCGCCGGTTCGACCCCGGTCACGGTGGCCGTCAAGGACGTCGCGGGCAATTGACGGCCCGTCGGCCGGCCTTCCCCGCGTTCCCCGCGCCTCAGAACTCGGCGCTCACCTTGTCGTCGGACCGCCCGACCGAATCCTGCTGGTACTGGTCCTCGTACGCCCGGCGGATCCGCTCGACGCGCGCGTTCCGCTCGTCGGCCTCCTTCTCGGGGTACAGCAGCACCACCTCGTAGGAGGTCTCGCGGACGGTCTTGCCGTCGCTGCCCCGCCACTGGCCGTACCCGTCGTGGACGGTCAGCCCCTCGGGGAAGGCGGGGGTGATCTCCCGGTCCAGGAACCGCATGAACTCCCGCTCCCCGATCGGGCCCCGCCCGCCGGGGCGATCGGTGCCGAAGTAGAGCCTGGTCTCCTGGTAGGGCTCCCCCACGTGCGTGTCGAGCGCCGCTCCCACCAGTGCGGGCAGGCCGGCTCCGAGCAGGGCGATGAGCACCCCGCCGCCGACCTTCCCCCGTGTGTCAGATGTCCATTTCACCCCTGGTGAACGAACAGGAGAGCGTGACGATGCGGTCGATGAGCGGCTGCGCCGCACCTCCTGGTCCTGGCAGGCGGCGCTCACCGACTCTCCAGCCGCCGACACCACCACGGATCGCCCGGCGGGGCGAACGGATCGTTGAGGGTACGGGCGAGGAACCGCTCGTCGAGCGGCGCCAGTACGGCGCGCAGTTCGCGCCCCGCGGGTCTCGGGAGGCTGAGCCGAACCCGCTCCAGGGTGCCCCGGCAGCCCGTACTCGGGTCGCAGCACTGGTCGTGTTCGGGGTAGACCCCCCAGGGTCCGCGCTGGTGGGCCGTCCAGTGCCAGTGCCTGAAGGCCCGGTGGGCGGCGCCGGCCCCGAGGTGGCGGTGGTTCGCCTCGAGACGGGCGATCTCCGCAAGGGTCTTGCCGGAGAGGCCCGGTATGACGGCGCGGCTCTCCCAGGAGCGGGGGGCTCGGGGCAGGTCCGCTCGGACCTGCGAAGGGGGCTTACGCGGCATGGGCCTTTCGTATGCTGATCATGTCCTCAGCATGGCTGCACGTCCCGGCCCGCGCCCACCCCTTTTTCGGGTCGCCCCGGGAAATGCGAAGAAGACCCCCGTTACAAGTAACGGGGGTCTCTCTCGCGTGGCGGCGCCAGGGTTCGAACCTGGGTAGGCTGAGCCGGCAGATTTACAGTCTGCTCCCTTTGGCCACTCGGGCACACCGCCAAGAGTTGCTGCCATTTTTTCCGCCTTGCGGCGGCGCTCCCTGGCAACGACGTAAACGATACCTGATGACCGGGGGTGCTTCGCCACCGGATTGATCAGCGCCGGGGGTGGGCGCGGTGGCTAGGCTTTGCGGAGCGGGCCGGGGATGTCCGGCCGCGCCCTCCGGGGCCGCCACAACCGACTTCAAGGAGCCACAGCACATGGCCGACTCCAGTTTCGACATCGTCTCGAAGGTCGAGCGGCAGGAGGTCGACAACGCCCTCAACCAGGCCGCCAAGGAACTCTCGCAGCGCTACGACTTCAAGGGCACCGGCGCCACGATCGCCTGGTCCGGCGACAAGATCCTGATGGAGGCGAACTCCGAGGAGCGCGTCAAGGCCGTCCTGGACGTCTTCGAGACCAAGCTGGTCAAGCGCGGCATCTCGCTGAAGGCGCTGGACGCCGGCGAGCCGCAGCTGTCCGGCAAGGAGTACAAGATCTTCGCCACGATCGAGGAGGGCATCTCCCAGGAGAACGCCAAGAAGGTCGCGAAGATCATCCGGGACGAGGGTCCCAAGGGCGTCAAGGCCCAGGTCCAGGGCGAGGAGCTGCGCGTCAGCTCCAAGAGCCGTGACGACCTGCAGGAGGTCCAGGCGCTGCTCAAGGGCAAGGACCTGGACTTCGCGATCCAGTTCGTGAACTACCGCTGACCCGGTCGGCGGCCTGCCTCCACGCGGCCCGGTGGTCCTCACGGACCGCCGGGCCGCGGCGTTGCGGGGGCCCTCGGGGGTGTGTGCGGGGCGTGTGCGGCGCACGCGCCACCGAGGGCTTCCGTGGGCACTTGGGCGGTGGTGAATGCGCCCACCACGCTGAGTGGCATCCATCACCGCGTGGCAGGGGGGTTCTCGCATGCCTGGGGCCGGCACGTTTCGCGAAGACTTCGGGGCGTCCGTGGTCGTCGCACTGGTCGCGTTGCCCCTCTGTGTGGGGGTGGCTGTCGCTTCCGGGGTGCCGGCCGAGCTGGGGATCGTCACGGGGGTGGTCGGCGGGCTGGTCACCGGGTGGTTCCGCGGGAGCTCGCTACAGGTGAGCGGGCCCGCGGCAGGGCTCACCGTGCTCGTCTACGAGGCCGTGCGGTCCTACGGCCTGCCCGCGCTCGGGGTGCTGGTGCTGGCCGCCGGGGTGGTGCAGCTGGGCATGGGGGTGCTGCGGCTCGGGCGGTGGTTCCGGGCGATCTCGGTCGCCGTCGTGCACGGGATGCTGGCCGGGATCGGGCTCGTGCTGATCTCCGGGCAGCTGTACGCGCTGGGCGGCGTGGAGGCGCCCGGGGACACCCTGGCGAAGCTGGCCGGGGTGCACGAGCTCGGAGCCCGGGCCGACTGGGCGGCCGTGGCCCTCGGGGCGGGGACCATCGCCGTGATGGTCGCCTGGCGACGGATGCCCGCCCGGTGGCGGCTCGTGCCGGGGGCCCTCGTCGGGGTGGCGGCCGCCACCGCCGCGGCCTCGCTGCTGCGGCTGCCCGTCGAGCGGGTGCGGGTGACGGGCGTACTGGAGGCGGTGGCGCTGCCGGCCTCGGGTGACTTCGCGGTGCTGGCTTCGGCCGGCGCCCTCGGGACCGTGGCGGCGCTGGCGCTGATCGCCTCCGCCGAGACGCTGTTCAGCGCGGCCGCCGTCGACCGGATGCACGATGGGCCGAAGACGGACTACGACCGGGAGCTCGTCGCCCAGGGCTTCGGGAACACCGTGTGCGGGCTGCTCGGCGCGCTCCCGATGACCGCGGTGATCGTGCGCAGTGCCGCGAACGTGGAGGCCGGGGCGCGCACCCGGGCCGCCCGGGTGCTCCACGGCGGCTGGCTGCTGCTCTTCGCCGTCGCCTTCCCGCGGGTACTGGAGGTCGTGCCGCTCGCCGCGCCAGCCGGAGTGCTGCTGCACGCCGGCTGGAAGCTGCTGCCGGCCCGGGCGGTGCACGCGCTGTGGCGGACACACCGGGGTGAGGCGGTGGTGCTGCTGGTCACGGCCTCCGCGATCGTGGTCACCAACCTCTTCGAGGGGGTGCTCGTCGGCCTGGGGCTCGCCGTCGCCAAGGCGGCCTGGGAGACCTCCCACGTGCACATCGAGGAGGTCCGGGAGGAAACGGGCCTGTGCGTCCGCGTGGTGGGCAACGCCAGCTTCCTGCGCCTGCCCAAGCTGCTCGACGCCCTGGACGCGCTGCCGCCCGACAGGCCCGTACGCCTCGACCTGAGCGGGCTGCGCCACCTCGACCACGCCTGCCTGACGGCCCTGGAAGGCTGGGAGCGGGAGCGGACGTCACTGCCCGGTCGTGAAGGCGTCATCTGGCCCGGCTAGCCTCCGCCTGTGACAGACGAGTTGAAGCGCACCCTGGGAGTCTCCGACGCCGTCGTCGTCGGACTCGGCGCGATGGTCGGCGCCGGCATCTTCGCCGCCCTCGCCCCGGCGGCCCGCGCGGCGGGCGGTGCGCTCCTCGCCGCCCTGGCCGTGGCGGCGGTCGTCGCCTACTGCAACGCGCACTCCTCGGCGCGGCTCGCCGCCCGGTACCCGGCCTCCGGCGGCACGTACGTGTACGGGCGCGAGCGGCTCGGGCCCTTCTGGGGGTACCTGGCCGGCTGGGGGTTCGTGGTCGGCAAGACGGCCTCGTGCGCGGCGATGGCGCTGACCGTCGGCGCGTACGTCTGGCCGGGGCAGCAGCATGCGGTGGCCGTCGCGGCGGTGGTGGCGCTGACCGCCGCGAGCTACGGCGGGGTGCAGAAGTCGGCCCGGCTGGCCCGGCTGATCGTGGCGGCGGTGCTGGCGGTGCTGGCCGGGGTGGTGGTGGGGTGCCTGGCCTCGGACACCGCCGAGGCGGGGCGGCTGGGCGGTGCGGACTGGGAGGTCGCCGGGCTGTTGCAGGGTGCCGGGCTGTTGTTCTTCGCCTTCGCGGGCTACGCCCGGATCACCACCCTGGGCGAGGAGGTGCGCGACCCGGAGCGGACGATCCCGCGGGCGGTGCCGATCGCGCTGGGGATCGCGCTGTTGGTGTACGCCGCCGTGGCGGTGGCGGCGCTGTCGGTGCTCGGCGCGGACGGGCTGGCCCGGTCGACGGCCCCGCTCGCCGACGCGGTCCGGGCGGCCGGTCTGCCCGAACTGGCCCCGGTCGTCCGGGTGGGCGCGGCTCTGGCCGCGCTGGGCTCGCTGCTGGCCCTCGTACTCGGGGTTTCGCGGACCACGCTGGCGATGGCCCGGGACGGCCACCTCCCGCGCGCGCTGGCCGCCGTACATCCCCGGCATCAGGTGCCGCACCATGCGGAGCTGGCCGTGGGTGCGGTCGTGGCCGTCCTCGCGGCCACCGCGGATCTGCGCGGAGCGATCGGTTTCTCTTCCTTCGGGGTGCTCGCCTACTACGCGATCGCGAACGCCTCCGCGTGGACTCTCGATTCAGGTGTCAAGGGTCGGGCCGTGGCAGCTGTCGGGCTGTCCGGCTGTGTCGTGCTGGCCTGCACGCTGCCCCTCGCTTCGGCGGTCTTCGGGGCGGCGGTACTGGCCGTCGGAGCGCTGGCCTACGGTGTGCGCCGGCGGTTCAGATCCGGGATCTGAACTCGGCCCACGGAGCCGGCTCCAGGTCGTACTCCTCCCCCAGTCCGGACTCCTCGCAGAACCAGGCGGTCCCGTCGAGCCAGCCGCGGAGCCAGCCGGCCAGGCTCGGGGAGTCGATGGACCAGGCGAGGTCCGGCTCCCCCGGATTCGGGTCGAACAGCAGCACTTGGGCGGTTTCGGAGCGGCAGTCCACGCAGGCGTACATGGCGCAGCCGAAGTCGGCTATCGGCAGCACGCCCTCCGGCCAGCGCCAGCCCGACTCGCGTCGGGCCTCGTAGGTCGTGACGGCCTCACGCAGCGACAGGATCCCCTGCTCTGGGCCGAATCCGCCGTCCCCGACTCGGGTGTAGAGCGCGGCCAACAGTGGGGGCAGGGTGAAGCCGAGTATGCCCTCGGCGCGGGGGATCTCCCCGGCGCCCAGCGGCGCGGGCAGGGACCTTCCGTGCCCGCGCGCGGAGTTGCGCACACGGTCTGCGACTTGCTCCAGCAACTGCTCGGTCTCGTTCATGCGTTCATGGTGACCCACGCCACTGACAATCGTCCTGACCTGCGCATTTCGGTCAGATGTCAGGCGAGGGTGACTTCGATGCGGTGCTCGCGCAGGAAGTCGAGGAGTTCGGAGAAGCTGTGCGGGCGGCTGGTCAGCGGCTGCACGCCGAGACAGCGGCGGGCGACCTCGTGGTCGTGCCAGACGACGGAGAAGGGTGTCGTCGCCCCGAAGTGTCCCCGCAGGGCGTCCGAGACTCCGTTCAGGCAGCGCCCGAAGTACCCTCCGGGTCCGTTGATCGCCTCGCCCAGGGCACAGAAGAACCCGGCGTCATCGGTGACGTGCCGTCCATCGAGGTGGTAGGTGGCTCCGGCGGCCCGGTCCGGGGCCTGCCACGACTGGTGGTCCAGGGCCGGATCCAGCCAGTGTTCCCGTCCGATCCGGTCGAACCGCGCCCAGAGATTGGATTCCTTGGGATGCCCGTCCTGCCACAGCGGCCAGATGTCCGCGCAGACGAGTGGCAGCGGGTCCGTGTGGACCGTCAGGTCGTACCGGCCCGCCCCGAACGGTGAGGGCTGCCAGTCGACGATCTCCGGGTGCCCCGCGCTCGCGAGGCATTCCCCGGCTGTGTCCAAGGCCTGGAGCCGCCGATACGCGAGCCGCCGCTTTCGGCCCTCCAGCACGTCGCGCAGGGGCCCGTACGGGGTGCAGCCGAGGAGCCGTGCGGAGTGCGGCGCGGGCTCCTGTGGAGGCGTCACCTCCGCGAGGTCCCGGCACCGGCCCAGAACGGTGTTTGCGCCGACGGTGAGCTGGAAGCCGACCGAGAGTGGGCGCCGATGTGGATAGTCCGCCTGCTGGTCGCAGCGGACGGCCTCGATGGCCACGTCCACCAGCGACAGGTCGCGCGCGCACGGGCGGCTGCCCAGGACCCGCACGTCTTCAAGGAACCACTCGCCCCAGTGCGGTTCGCCGGCCTTGTCCAGCTCCGCCAGGGCGAGGAACCCCAGCCCTCCGGTCACCTCCGTGTCGAAGGCGCAGCCGAGGAGCTCGTACCGTCTGCGTACGGGCGCCGGCGGATCGGCGAAGAGGTTCTCCGCCGACTCGCACAGCGCCCACAGCCGCTCGTCGTCGTGGTCCTCGTCCTCGCCCCACAGGGCGAATCGGAAGTCCTGGGTCACCGAGAGGCGAACGGCGCGTCCGTCGGGACGATTTCGCGGCCCAGCGGGAGCAGGGAGAGCGGGACCATCTTGAAGTTGGCGATGCCGAAGGGGATGCCGATGATCGTGATGCACAGCGCGATGCCGGTGAAGATGTGGCCCAGGGCGAGCCACCAGCCGGCGAGGATCAGCCACAGGACGTTGCCGATGGCGGAACCGGCACCCGAGTCACGGCGCTCGACCGTGGTGTAGCCGAAGGGCCAGAGCGCGTACACCGCGATGCGGAAGGCGGCGATGCCGAACGGGATGCCGATGATGGTGACGCAGAGGAGCACGCCCGCGAGGCAGTAGCCGAGGAACAGCCAGATACCGCTCAGGACTAGCCAAATGACGTTCAGGATTGTCTTCACTGCCGGCGGCCTGCCATCTGTTCGAGCCGGGCGATGCGCTCGGCCATAGGAGGGTGTGTCGAGAACATCTTGGACAATCCCTGGCCCGGGCGGAAGGGATTGGCGATCATCATGTGGCTCGCCGTCTCCAATCGGGGCTCGGGGGGCAGCGGGAGCTGCTTGGTGCCCGCGTCGAGCTTGCGCAGGGCACTGGCCAGGGCGAGCGGGTCGCCGGTCAGCTGGGCTCCGGAGGCGTCGGCCTCGTACTCGCGCGAGCGGCTGATGGCCAGCTGGATCACGGAGGCGGCCAGCGGGCCGAGAATCATGATGAGCAGCATGCCCAGGAGGCCCGGGCCCTCGTCGTCGTCGGAGCGGCCCACGGGTATGAGCCAGGCGAAATTGACCAGGAACATGATCACCGAGGCGAGCGCCCCGGCCACCGACGAGATCAGGATGTCGCGGTTGTAGACGTGGCTGAGCTCGTGGCCGATGACTCCGCGCAGCTCTCGCTCGTCGAGTATCCGCAGGATGCCTTCGGTGCAGCAGACCGCGGCGTTGCGCGGGTTGCGGCCCGTCGCGAAGGCGTTGGGGGCCTCGGTGGGCGAGATGTAGAGGCGTGGCATCGGCTGGCGCGCGGACGTGGAGAGCTCTCGCACCATGCGGTAGAGCTCGGGGGCCTCGAACTCGCTCACGGGGCGGGCGCGCATCGCGCGTAGAGCCAGCTTGTCGCTGTTCCAGTACGCGTACGCGTTCGTCCCGAGGGCGATGACGACGGCGACGATCAGGCCGCCCCGCCCGAAGAAGCTGCCGATGAGGATGATGAGTGCGGACAGCCCGCCGAGGAGTACGGCGGTCTTCAGCCCGTTGTGCCGGCGGTGCACGGTACGCCCTCCTAGTGGTGCGGCAGGGGAGCCCGTCATGGATCCGAGGGTCTACGGTCCAGTGGACCCTCCCTTCCTGGTCAACGCGAGGTGGGGGCGCCAGGTTCCCGGGCATGCCGCAGCGGCCGCCGACCGGCGCCCCTTCGGTGGGGGCGATGGGCGGCGGCCGCGCGCGTTACTCCGTACGGGTTGCAGCCGCGGGCTGCTACTGCGGGAAGAGGGTGCCCGACGCGACGCGCAGGACGAGCTGCGGGGCGCCCGAGAGGACGAGGGCCGTGACCGCGGTGACGAGGATGGCCGCCGTGACCGGCCAGGGGGCCTTCGTACGGGTCTGTACGCGCTCGACGCCTTCGGCGCCCTCCGGCACGCGGGAGAAGAGGAGCGCGGTCCACCGCAGGTAGTAGTAGAGGGCGACGACGACGTTGATCGCCATGATCACGGCCAGCCAGCCCAGGCCCGCGTCGACCGCGGAGCGGAAGACGACGACCTTGGCGAAGAGGCCGATGATGCCCGGCGGCAGACCGGCCAGGCAGAGCAGGAAGAAGGCCAGCGACAGGGCGGCCAGCGGGCGCTCGGCGTACAGGCCCCGGTAGTCGCTGATCCGGTGGAGCGGCTTCGTACGGGCGACGAGCGCGGCCACGGCGAAGGCGCCGAGGTTCACCGCGGCGTACATGAGGGCGTAGGCGACGGTGGAGCCGATCTGGTCGCGGTCGGAGTACGCGGCGGCGGCGATCGGGACCAGGAGGTAGCCGGCCTGGCCGACGGAGGACCAGGCGAGCAGCCGGACGGCGCTGTTCGGCCGGTCCGCCGACTGGCGCAGGGCGGCGGCGTTGCCGAGGGTCATGGTGAGCGCGGCGAGGACGGCGAGGGCCGGTCCCCAGATGTCGGAGTACGCCGGGAAGGCGATCACCGTCACGAGGATGAGGCCGGTGAAGCCGACGGCCTTGCCGATCACCGAGAGGTAGCCGGCGACGGGCAGGGGGGCGCCGACGTAGGTGTCCGGGACCCAGAAGTGGAAGGGGACGGCCGCGGTCTTGAACGCGAAGCCGACGAGGGTGAGCGCGACGCCGACCATGGCGACGGTGTCGAGCTGCCCGGGGACGTCGTCGAGCCGGTCGGCGACCTGGGTGAGGTGCAGGGAGCCGGTGGCGGCGTAGACGAAGCTGATGCCCATCAGCGACACGGCGGTGGCCGTGACGGAGGACAGGAAGAACTTGAGGGCGGCCTCGGAGGAGAGCCGGTCGCCGCGGCGCATGCCGACGAGGGCGAAGGCGGGCAGCGAGGCCACTTCGAGGGCGACGATCAGGGTGGCGAGGTCGCGGGAGGCGGGCAGCAGGGCCGCGCCGGCCGCGGAGGAGAGCAGCAGGAACCAGTATTCGCCGGCCGGCATCCGCGTGTCGCGCACGGCGGTGACCGACAGAAGGGCCGTGACCAGGGCGCCGGCCAGCACCAGGAACTGGACGACGAGCGCGAAGTGGTCGGCGGTGTAACTGCAGGCGGCCGGGTCGCCGGTGAGGCAGAAGGTGGAGCGGTCGCCTTCGCGCAGCGGCAGCAGGGTGGCGGTCGCGGCGGCCAGGCCGGCCACGGAGAGCCAGCCGAGGAGCGGCTTGCCGCGCTCGGGTACGAACAGGTCGGCGATCAGGACGACCAGGGCGACGGTGGCGGGGATGACCACGGGCGCGATGGCGAGCCAGTCGACGGACTGGACGAGGCTGGGGGTCTGCGCGGAGAGATCGGCGGCGAGGACCGTGAGGGCCGTCATGAGTTGCCTCCTGCGAGGAGCTTCTGGACGGCCGGGTCGGTGAGGCCGAGCAGTACCGCGGGCCACAGGCCGGCGAGGACGGTGAGGGCGACGAGCGGGGTCCAGGCGGCGTACTCGTAGCGCTGGACGTCCGCGAGGACGATCTCGGGCCCGGCCTTCGGGTCGCCCATGCAGACGCGCCGCACGACGATCAGCAGGTAGGCGGCGGTGAGCAGGGTGCCGAACGCGCCGGCCGTCATGTAGGTGAGGAAGGCGGGCCGGGACAGGCCTTCGGCGGGGTCGAACGCGCCGAACAGGGCCAGCATCTCGCCCCAGAAGCCGGCCAGGCCGGGGAGGCCGAGGGAGGCGACGGCGGCGAAGGCGAGGAGCGCGCCGAAGCGGGGGGCGCGGCCGTAGAGGGCGGCGCCGGTGGCTCCGGCGAGGGTGTCGAGGTCGGCGGTGCCGTAGCGGTCCTTGAGGGCGCCGACCAGGAAGAAGAGGAGGCCGGTGATCAGGCCGTGGGCGATGTTGGCGAAGAGCGCGCCGTTGACGCCGGTGGGGGTCATCGAGGCGATGCCGAGGAGTACGAAGCCCATGTGGCCGACGGAGGAGTACGCGATGAGGCGCTTGAGGTCGCCCTTGTTCCCCTTGCGGGCCAGGGCCAGGCAGGCGAGGGATCCGTAGACGATGCCGACGGCGGCGAAGGCGCCCAGGTAGGGGGCGAAGGTGGCCATGCCGTCGGGGGTGGCGGGGAGCAGGATGCGGACGAACCCGTACGTGCCCATCTTGAGCAGGACGCCGGCGAGCAGGACGGAGCCGACGGTGGGCGCGGCGGTGTGGGCGTCCGGCAGCCAGCTGTGCAGGGGCCACATCGGGGTCTTCACGGCGAGGCCGATTCCGATGGCGAGAACGGCCAGGAGCTGGGTGGTGTGGGACAGTTCGCGGCCGTTGTCAGAGGCGAGTGCCACCATGTCGAAGGTGCCGCTCTTCAGTCCGATCAGCAGCAGACCGAGCAGCATGACCACGGAGCCGAGGAGGGTGAAGAGGATGAACTTCCAGGCGGCGGCCTGCCGCTGAGCACCGCCCCAGCGGGCGATGAGGAAGTACATCGGGATGAGGACCATCTCGAAGGCGAGGAAGAAGAGCAGCAGGTCGAGGACGGCGAAGGTCGCGAGGGTGCCGGACTCCAGGACCAGGAGCAGCGCGACGAAGGCCCTGGGGGAAGGGCCTGCGGGGAGCTTGAAGTAGCTGTAGAGCGCGCAGAGGAAGAACAGCAGCGCGGTCATCAGGAGGAGGGGGAGCGAGATGCCGTCGATGCCGAGGTGGATCCGGACGTTCAGCGCCTGGATCCAGCTGATGTCCGTCGTCGCCTGGAAGCGGGACGGGGCGTCGTGGTCGAAGCCCAGGGTGAGGGCGATCGCCGCGGCGAGGATCACGCCGGTCACGGTCACGCCGTGGCGGAGCACTGCCTGTTCGGGGCTCTTGCCCTTGAGGCCGGGCGGGGCCGGCAGGAGGGCCGCGGCCGCGCCGAGGAGCGGTGCGACCACGACGAACGCCAGAAGGAACTGCATCACGGACGGGCTGATATCGATCACGGCTGACTCTCGGCTCACGATCCGGCGTTGACGTTGGCGAGGACGGCGGTGGCGATCGCCAGGACCACGGCGCCGGCGAGCAGGGCGCTCAGGTAGCTCTGCACGTTGCCGGTCTGGGCACGGCGTACGAGGCTGCCGAGCAGCCGGGGGCCGGTGCCCGCGCCGCGGACGTACGTGTCCACGACCTCGCGGTCGAGGAAGCGGACGAGGCTCGCGGCCGCCCGGACGGGTCGGACGAAGAGCCGGTCGTAGACGGCGTCGAGGTGGAAGCCGACGGCCGCGTGGCGGTACAGGGGGCCGAGGAGCGTCTTGCCCGGGTCTGCGGCGGGGCCTGCCGGGACGGCGGGGTGCTTGTGGGTCACCTCGGCCACCTCGGGGGTTTCGGCGGCGGATTCGGCGACGGTGGCGGCCACCGCGGCGGCCGCGGCGAGTCCGTTGGCCTTCGTGGCGGTGGCCGCTGTGGCGGCGGCCTTGACCGTGGCGCGCTGCCAGAGGGCGTAGGTGAGCATCGCGCCGATGACCGCCGCGCCCGTACCGAGGACCGAGGTGGTCAGGGTCGGGGTGAGCTCCTTGCCGTCGAACCAGTCGGCGAGGGGACCCGCGGCGAGGCCGAAGCCGATCGAGGGGATCGCGAGCAGCCACAGCACGCCGGTCATGGCGACGGGCTCCTTGCCGTGGTCGGGGGCGGCGGCGCCCCGGCCGCGGAAGGCCATCAGCCAGAGCCGGGTGGCGTAGGCGGCGGTGAGCAGGGCGGTGAGCACGCCGGCGACCAGCACCACCCAGCCCGCGCTGCTGGGAGCGAACTCCGAGTGGCCGGTGGCGGTGTGCTCGGCGGCGACCAGGACGGCTTCCTTGGAGAAGAAGCCGGCGAAGGGCGGGATCGCGGCGAGCGCGAGCAGCGCGATCGTCATCGTCCAGAAGGCGTCGGGGATGCGCTTGGCCAGGCCGTCCATACGGGACATGGCGGCCAGGGAGTTCGTACCGGCGGCGTGGATGATCACGCCCGCGCCGAGGAAGAGGAGCGCCTTGAAGGCGCCGTGGGACAGGAGGTGGAAGACGGCGGCGCCGCGGTCGCCGACGGCCAGGGCACCGGTCATGTAGCCGAGCTGGCCGACCGTGGAGTAGGCGAGCACCCGCTTGATGTCGTCCTGGGCCAGGGCGGCGAGGGCGGAGCCGACCATCGTCACGGCCGCCATGACGGCCATGACCACCAGCGCGGCGCGGGAGGCCGCGAAGACGGGGAGGAGACGGGCGATGAAGTAGACACCGGCGGCGACCATCGTCGCGGCGTGGATCAGCGCGGAGACCGGGGTGGGGCCGGCCATGGCGTCCGGAAGCCAGGTGTGCAGCGGGAACTGCGCGGACTTGCCGGCGACTCCGGCGAGCAGGAGCAGCGCGATCAGCGTCGGGTGGTCGAGTCCGCCGGCGGCGACGGTGCCCAGGATCTTCGTGATCCGGAAGGAGCCGGCGTCGGCGGCGAGCGCGAACAGACCGATGAGGAAGGGGACGTCACCGAGCTTGGTGACGAGGAAGGCCTTCAGGGAGGCGGAGCGGGCCGCCTCGGTCTCCCAGTAGTGCCCGACCAGGAAGTACGAGCAGATGCCCATGATCTCCCAGCCGACCAGCAGCACCATCAGGTCGCCGGAGTAGACGACGAGCAGCATGGCGGAGGTGAACAGTGAGACCAGAGCGGCATACGACGGGTAGCGCGGGTCCTCGCGGAGGTACGCCGTCGAGTAGAGCTGTACGCAGGTGGCGACGACCCCGACGAGGACGGCGACCAGGACGGCGAAGCCGTCCAGGTGGAGCGAGAGTTCGATCGGCACCGAGCCGGTCGGGGTCAGCTCGGTCGCGGTGTCGATCGCCTTTCCACCACCGTGGCGGACGGCGACGAGCACCGCCAGTACGGCGGCGGCGAGCGTCGGCAGGATCGCGAGCGGCCGGACGAAGCCGGGGGCGGTGCGGCCGAGGAGGAGCCCCGCGACCGCGCCCAGGAAGGGGAGCAGGGGGACGAGGACGGCGAGGGTCGTCGTGCTCACGCGGTGACCTCGCTCTGGTTGTTCGGGGCGGGCTCGTTGCCCTCGACGGTGTCGCGCAGCCGGTCGACGTCCGAGGTGCCTCGGTTGCGGTACACCATCAGCACGATCGCGAGGCCGATGCCGATCTCGGCGGCGGCGATCGCGATGGTGAAGAGGGTGAGGGCCTGGCCGGCGTGCAGGGTGTCGCGCAGCCAGACGTCGAAGGCCACCAGGTTCAGGTTGACGGCGTTGAGCATCAGCTCGACGGACATCAGGACCAGGATGGCGTTGCGGCGGGCGAGCACTCCGTACAGGCCCGTGCAGAAGAGGAGCGCCGCGAGCACGGCGGGGTAGGCGAGGTGCATCAGCGCTGCCCCTTCTTCTCGCCGTTGCGGGCGTTGGCGGCGTTGCCGGCGTGGGCGGCGTCGTTCTTGCGGGACAGCACGATGGCGCCGATCAGGGCCGCGAGGAGGAGGACGGAGAGGGCCTCGAAGGGCAGCACCCAGTGCTGGAAGAGGATCTCGCCGGAGACCTTCGTCGAGCCCTGGACCGGGCCGTCGAGGTCGATCCAGGTCGTACGGAAGGCGTCGACGACCACCCAGACGAGGGCGACGGCCGAGACGGCCGCCACCGCGAGGGCGATCCACCGGTTGCCGGAGTCGGCGTCCGGGGAGCGGCCGATGGGTGCCTTGGTGAGCATCAGCCCGAAGAGGAGGAGGACGACCACGGAACCGAGGTAGATCAGCACCTGGACCCAGGCGATGAACTCCGCGGTCAGCAGCAGGTACTCGACGGCGACGCCGCCGAGGGTGACGACCAGCCAGAGGGCGGCGTGCACGAGCTGCCGGGTGGTGACCGTGACGAGGGCCGCGCCGAGGGTGGCGAGGCCGACGAGGACGAAGGCGATCTCGACGCCGGTCGGCGAGAGGAAGCCGTTGCCTTGGCCGGCGGCGAGGTGGGCGGTGAGCATCAGGCGGCGCCTCCCGCCGGGTCGGTGCCGGCTCCCGTGCCGGGGGCATCGCCGGGACCGGGCTCGGCGGGCGGGGCTGCCTCGGCTTCGGCGGCTGCTGCTGCCGCAGCGGCGGCGGCTTCGGCCTTTTCCACTGCCTTGCGGGCCGCGGCGATCTCCTTGGGCTCCTCGGCGGCGGGGTCGAGGGCGGGCGGGGCCGGGACGGTCCACATCCACTCGCGGAGCTTGTCGCGCTCGTGGGTCAGTTCGTGGATGTCGGTCTCCGCGTACTCGAACTCCGGCGACCAGAAGAGGGCGTCGAAGGGGCACACCTCGATGCAGATACCGCAGTACATGCAGAGGGAGAAGTCGATGGCGAAACGGTCGAGGACATTGCGGCTGCGCTCGCGACCACCGGGGGTGGCGGCCGGGACCGTCTCCTTGTGGGAGTCGATGTAGATGCACCAGTCGGGGCACTCACGGGCGCAGAGCATGCAGACCGTGCAGTTCTCCTCGAACAGGCCGATGACCCCGCGGGAGCGGGGCGGGAGCTGCGGCTGGACGTCGGGGTACTGGGCCGTGTGCGAGCGCTTCGTCATCGTGCGCAGCGTGACGGCCAGGCCCTTGGCGAGGCCGGATCCGGGAATGGGCATCAGTTGATCGCCACCTTCACGATGCCGGTGAGCGCGATCTGGGCGAGCGCGAGCGGGATGAGTACGGTCCAGGCGAGCTTCTGGAGCTGGTCCTCGCGCAGGCGCGGGTAGCTCACGCGGAGCCAGATCACGACGAAGGCGAGGACCGCGGTCTTGAGCAGGGTCCAGACCCAGCCGAGGCCGTCGGCCCCGAAGGGGCCCTGCCAGCCGCCGAGGAAGAGGACGGTGGTGAGGCCGCAGAGGACGACGATGCCGGCGTACTCGGCGAGCAGGAACAGCGCGAAGCGCAGGCCGGTGTACTCGGTGTACGCGCCGAAGATGATCTCGGAGTCGGCGACGGGCATGTCGAAGGGGGGCCGCTGGAGTTCGGCGAGGCCGGCGGTGAAGAAGACGAGCGCGCCGACGATCTGCCAGGGCAGCCACCACCACTGGAAGGCCTCGACGATGCCGGGGAGGGAGACCGTCCCGGCCGCCATGGCCACCGAAGCGGCGGCGAGCAGCATCGGGAGCTCGTAGGCGAGCAGCTGGGCGGCGGTGCGCAGGCCGCCGAGCAGGGAGAACTTGTTCGCGGACGCCCAGCCGGCCATGAGGGAGCCGAGGACTCCGACGCCCATGACCGCGAGCACGAAGAACAGGCCCGCGTCGATGACCTGGCCGACGGCGCCTTCGCCGGGGCCGATCGGGATGGCGAGGAGCACGAGGAGGTACGGCAGCAGGGCGACGGCGGGGGCGAGCTGGAAGATCCGCCGGTCGGCGTTGGCCGGGACGATGTCTTCCTTCTGCGCGAACTTCACGCCGTCGGCCACGAGCTGGGCCCAGCCGTGGAAGCCGCCGGCGTACATGGGGCCGAGGCGCCCCTGCATGTGGGCCATCACCTTGTGCTCGGTCTGCCCGACGACGAGCGGGAGCACGAGGAAGACGGCGAAGACGACGATCAGCCGCAGGGCGACGTCGAGGACGTCGTTCACGCGTCGCCTCCGTTGTCGGGGTCGGGGGTGGGGTCGGGGGTGGGGGTGGGGTCGGTCTCGGTGGTCGGTTCGGGTGCCGTTGCCTCCGGCGGGGTGGCCGGGGTCGGGGGCTCGTCGAAGGCCGGCTTCGGGTTGTGCCAGGGCGCGTCCGCGCTGCGGGGTGCCGTGCGGCGGGTCGGCTCCGGCGGGGTGGCCGCCGCCTGGCTCGCGGAGCCGTCACCGGCGGAGCGGGTACGCCGGGCCGGGCGGGGCGCCTCGGGTTCCGGGGCCGGGGTGTCCGGGGTCGCCGAGGGCTCGGCCGGGGCCGGAGCGGCCGGGGCCGGAGCGGCCGGGGCCGGAGCGGCGTCGGCCGCCGGCGGGGTGGCCTGACTGGCCGAGCCCTCCGTGACCGAGCGGGTGCGGCGGGCCGGGCGGGGGGCCTCGGGCTCCGGGGTTGCCGTGGGGTCGGCCTGGGTGGCCGAGCCGTCCGTGACCGAGCGGGTGCGGCGGGCCGGGGCTCCCTCGCGGGCGGCCGCGCCGGCTGCGCGCGGAGTGCGGGCCGGGCGGGTGGGCGCCGGGGGGAGCTGGCCCTTCAGCGGGCCCCAGTCGTTGGGGTCCGGGACGCCCGGCGGAAGCATCTGGCGGCGCTTCGGCGCGTCCGGATCGTGCGCCTCGCCCGGCTCCTTGGCGCCGGGCCAGGCCTTGGCGACGCGGGCGGCCAGGACGAAGTCCTTGCGCAGCGGGTGGCCCTCGAACTCCTCGGGGAGGAGGAGGTGGACCAGGTGCGGGTGGTCCGTGAAGGTGATCCCGAACATCTCGAACGTCTCGCGCTCGTGCCATTCCGCGCCCGCGTAGACGGCGACCGCGGAGGGCAGGGAGGGTGCCGAGTGCGGGACCGTCGTACGCAGGAGCAGGCGGCGTACGCGACGGTTTTCGAGCGAGACGACATGCGCGCAGACACGGAAGCCGGTGCCCGGCTCGTCGACCGCGCTCAGCCAGTCGAAGTAGGTGCAGGCCAGCTTGTCCCGGGCGATCTCGAGGGAAGAGATCCAGGATCCGACCGGGACGTCGACCGTCATGAGGTCGTACGCGAACGAGCCCACGGCCTCCTCGCCGAAGACCGTCGGCGCCGCGTCGGGAAGCGAGTCGTAGAGGTTCATGCGCCGGCCCCCGGGGCGGGTGGGGG
Organism: Streptomyces sp. NPDC059874; assembly: GCF_042731135.1. Classification (NCBI taxonomy): domain Bacteria; kingdom Bacillati; phylum Actinomycetota; class Actinomycetes; order Kitasatosporales; family Streptomycetaceae; genus Streptomyces; species Streptomyces sp. NPDC059874. Next base: position 18,140 of record NZ_JBHWJY010000076.1, on the reverse strand, counting down.
CGTGACGAGACCGCTCGTGAGCTGCGCGACGGACGGGCCGTTCGCGTAGCGCTCGGTCAGCGACTCCCGGGCGATCTTCTCTTGGAGCTTGAGGATGCCCTGCAGCAGCGCCTCCGGGCGCGGCGGGCAACCGGGCACGTAGACGTCGACCGGAATGATCTGGTCGACGCCCTTCGTGACCGAGTACGAGTCCCAGTACGGCCCGCCGCAGTTGGAGCAGGCGCCGAAGGAGATGACGTACTTGGGCTCCGGCATCTGCTCGTAGAGCCGCTTGACGGCGGGGGCCATCTTGTCCGTGACCGTGCCCGAGACGATCATGAGGTCGGCCTGGCGGGGCCCCGGTGCGAAGGGGATCACGCCGAGGCGGATGAAGTCGTGCCGGGCCATGGACGCGGCGATGAACTCGATCGCGCAGCAGGCCAGACCGAAGTTGAAGACCCACAGGCTGTACCGGCGGCCCCAGTTCAGGACCACCTTCATCGGTTCCGGGGCGAGTCGGGAGAGGACTCCGAGGCGCTTTGGCTCCGGGAGCATCACCGGCTGAGGTGTCACGTCCATTCGAGGACGCCCTTCTTGTACGCATAGAGCAGGCCGACGGCCAGGAAGCCCAGGAAGATGAACATCTCGACCAGGGTCGTGGCGCCGTAACCGGCGGCGGCGAACACCGTCGCCCACGGGAACAGGAAGATCGAGTCGACGGCGAAGATGACGTAGAGGAACGCGTAGACGTAGTAGCGGACCTGGGTGTGCGCCCAGCCCTCGCCCACGGGGTCCACACCGCATTCGTACGTCAGCAGCTTCTCGTGGGTCGGGACCACCGGGCGCAGCAGGCGGCCGGCGCCGAAGGCCACGGCCACGAACAGCACACCGAGCGCGGCCAGCAGGCCGACGACCGAATAGCTTCGGAAGTAGTCCGCCGCGAGCACGGTTACGGTCGATACCGTCGGTTCAGGCACGTCCGTTCCTCGCTCCTCGGCCACTGTCGACGATCTGGTACGCACGGGAGTCTAGGGCCTGCCTCACACAGGGTGGGGTTATCCCCCGTTCACAGCACCCCGGCCACCCCATGGCATCAGTGGGGCCCGCTTGGCAGGCTGTGGCTCATGACCACGAGCCGTGACACCCCCGACAACGATCAGCCTCCCCCCGTACGGGCCGTCTTCAGCGCCGTGACGTGGAAGGAGATCGCCCATTTGGTGACCAATTTGCCGGTGGCGATCGTCGGATTCGTTTACACGGTTGTCATGGTCGCCGGGACGGGGGTCCTGTCCGTGACGGCGATCGGAATTCCGCTGCTCGCAGGCGGCCTCTATTTGTCTCGGCAATTGGGACGGATGGACCGCGCTCGCGCCCGCGCGCTGCTGGGCGTACGGGTCGACGAGCCGACCCCGATCCCCGGACCGAAGCGGTCCGGCGGATTCTTCCCCTGGCTTTGGACGAGCATCAAGGACCCGGTCGGCTGGCGGACGGTGCTGTACCAGCTGATCCGGCTGCCCTGGGGGGTGCTCACCATCACGGTATCGCTCGTCGGACTGTTCGTGCTGTGGCCGGTGCTGCCGTACGTGGTGCGCTGGCTGGCGAACGTGGACCGCGCGATGGTGCGGGGGCTGCTGTCGCCCGTCGACGAGCTGGAGCGGCGGATCGCGGAGCTGGAGTCCGACCGGGGGGTCGTCGTCGACACGGCCGCGGCGGACCTGCGGCGCATCGAGCGGGACCTGCACGACGGGGCGCAGGCGCGGCTGGTCGCGCTGGCGATGGGGCTGGGCCTGGCGAAGGAGAAGCTGCTGGAGGACCCGGAGGGGGCGGCGGCGATGGTCGACGAGGCGCACGGTGAGGTGAAGCTGGCGCTCCAGGAGCTGCGGGACCTGGCCCGCGGGATCCACCCGGCGGTGCTGACCGACCGGGGGCTGGACGCGGCGCTGTCTTCGGTGGCGACGCGGTGCGTGGTGCCGGTGAAGGTGGCGGTGGACCTGCCGACGGAGCAGCGGCCGGCGGAGGCGATCGAGGGGATCGCGTACTTCGTGGTGTCGGAGCTGCTGCAGAACGTCAGCAAGCACGCGGGACCGGCTGCGCGGGGCGCGAGCGTGGAGGTGTGGCGGGCGGGGGAGCGGCTGCTGATCCGGGTGTCCGATGACGGGCGCGGCGGGGCGGACGTCTCCCGGGGGTCGGGGCTGGCGGGGCTCTCGGAGCGGTTGGGGGCGGTGGACGGGGTGCTGGTGGTGGACTCTCCCGAGGGGGAGGGGACGGTGGTCACGGCGGAGTTGCCGTGGCGCGGGCGCGGCTAGGGGGGCTTGCCGTTCTTTCGGGACTCCCGTCCGGGTGGGCGGGGGGCCCGCTCGCGTGTCGGGCGCCGCGCCGTCTCCGTCTCCTGGGGCTCCGTCCCCGGACCCCACGCCTCAAGCGCCGGCGGGGCTGGAAGGTGCACGGGCGGGTGCCGCGCCGCTTCCTGGGGGCTCCGCCCCCGGACCCCCGCGCCTCAAACGCCGGCGGGGCTGGATTTCGTCCGGGCTGGATTTCGCCCGGGCCTGGTTCGCGGGGTGGGGTTAACCCCCCTGTCGAGAGGCCGACTCGCCGCATGGTTGGGGGGCGGGGCGGGCGGCAGGGTGGAGGGGAACACGGCGGACGGGAAAGGGCGGGTCGGGATCATGGGCAACGGCAAGGTCATCGGGGCGGTCCTGCGGGCCCCCGTCGCGGGGCGGGCCTGGCGGGAGTTCGCGTACCTGCTGGTCGGGCTGCCGCTGAGCATCTTGTACTTCTCGCTCGCCATCACCGGTGTGAGCCTCGGCGCCGGACTGCTCGTCACCTTCCTCGGCGTCCCTGTCCTCGCCGGCGTACTCGCCATGTGCCGCGGCTTCGGGCACCTGGAGCGGGCCCGGGTGCGGCACCTGCTGGGGGTGGACATCGCCCCGCCGGCGCCCATCCGGGCCCGGAAGAGCGGACCCATCGCCGCCATGGGGGCACTGCTCAAGAGCGGGAGCGCCTGGCGGCACGTGCTGTACTCCGTGGTCCAGCTCCCGTGGGCGGTGTTCGGCTTCTGCCTGGCACTGACGTTCTGGGCGTGCGGGTGGGCCTTCCTGCTGTACCCGCTCTGGTTCTGGACCCTCCCGGCCTACACCGAGGAGCCGGGCCTGGTGCTCTTCTCCTTCACGCTCGACTCGCCCGGCGGGATCGCTTTCGCCTTCCTCTTCGGGCTGGCCGTCACCCTGGCGACGCCGTGGGTGATCCGGGCCCTGACCACCGTGGACCGGGTCCTGGTGGCCGGGCTGCTCGGGCCGTCCCGTCTGGACCACCGCGTGACCGAGCTGGAGTCCGACCGGGGGGTCGTGGTGGACACGGCCGCGGCGGACCTGCGGCGCATCGAGCGGGACCTGCACGACGGGGCACAGGCGCGGCTGGTCGCGCTGGCCATGGATCTGGGGCTGGCGAAGGAGAAGCTCGCGGAGGACCCGCGGGCGGCTGCGCGGATGGTCGACGAGGCGCACGGGGAAGTGAAGATCGCCCTCCAGGAGCTGCGGGACCTGGCCCGCGGGATCCACCCGGCGGTGCTGACCGACCGGGGGCTGGACGCGGCACTGTCTTCGGTGGCGACGCGGTGCGTGGTACCGGTGAAGGTGGCGGTGGACCTCCCGGCGGAGCAGCGGCCGGCGGAGGCGATCGAGGGGATCGCGTACTTCGTGGTGTCGGAGCTGCTGCAGAACGTCAGCAAGCACGCGGGGGCGGGGGCGCGGGGCGCGAGCGTGGACGTGTGGAAGTCCGGGGAACGGCTGCTGATCCAGGTCTGCGATGACGGCCGGGGCGGGGCGGGGGTGGCCGAGGGGGCGGGGTTGGCCGGGCTCTCGGAGCGGCTGGACGCGGTGGACGGTGTGCTGGTGGTGGACTCCCCTGCGGATGGGGGGACGGTGGTCACGGCGGAGTTGCCGTGGCGCGGGCGCGGCTAGGGGGGGCTTGCCGTTCTTTCGGGACTCCCGTCCAGGTGGGCGGGAGTCCCGCTCGCGTGACGGGTGCCGCGCCGTCTCCGTCTCCTGGGGCTCCGTCCCCGGACCCCACGCCTCAAGCGCCGGCGGGGCTGGAAGGTGCACGGGCGGGTGCCGCGCCGCTTCCTGGGGGCTCCGCCCCCGGACCCCCGCGCCTCAAACGCCGGCGGGGCTGGGTTTCGTGCGGGGTGGATTTCGCCCGGCGGCGCCGATCTGGTCGGGGCAGGCTGCGCCCTGGGCAGCTGGGGGCTCCGCCCCCGGACCCCCGGGCCTCAAGCGCCGGCGGGGGCTGGATTTCGCCCGGCGGCGCCGAGCCGGCCGGGCCGGGCGGGAATGGGGCCGGGGCCGAAAACTGTCCCCCGGGGGCCGCTCGTTGTCTCGGGTCTAGCCCTGATCCGGTGCCTGGGCTGGGATGCTTGGCCGAGTCAGGGAGTTGCGGGAACGAGTGGACGCGGGAGCAGCTGAATCGTGGAAGACAGGGTGCGGGTGGTCATCGCCGAGGATTCAGTGCTGCTGCGCGAGGGGCTGACCCGGCTGCTGACCGACCGGGGGCATGACGTCGTGGCGGGCGTCGGGGACGCGGAGGCCCTGATCAAGACGGTGGCGGACCTGGCGGCGGAGGACGCGCTGCCCGACGTGGTGGTGGCCGACGTGCGGATGCCGCCGACGCACACCGACGAGGGCGTACGGGCGGCCGTACGGCTGCGGCGCGATCACCCCGGGATAGGCGTGCTCGTGCTGTCGCAGTACGTGGAGGAGCAGTACGCCACCGAACTGCTGGCCGGTTCCACCACCGGGGTGGGCTATCTGCTCAAGGACCGGGTGGCCGACGTGCGGGAGTTCCTCGACGCGGTGGTGCGGGTGGCCCGGGGCGGTACCGCCCTGGACCCGGAGGTCGTCGCGCAGCTGCTGGGCCGCAGCCGGAAGCAGGACGTGCTGGCGGGGCTGACCCCGCGGGAACGCGAGGTGCTCGGGTTGATGGCCGAGGGCCGGACGAATTCGGCCGTGGCCAAGCAGCTCGTCGTGAGTGACGGAGCGGTCGAGAAGCACGTCAGCAACATCTTCATGAAGCTCGGTCTGTCCCCGAGTGACGGGGATCACCGGCGCGTACTGGCCGTTCTCACCTACCTGAAATCTTGATCGACTGACACTCTGTCAGATGTGGCAGATATGGCAGTCCTCGCAGTTTCGGCATACCGGTCGTGCGCCGTCTCAAGGGGCGGCCCGACGGTCCAGAATGTGGTCGCTCCCCGGGACTGCACCCTGACGGACGTAGGGTGGGGTCTGTGGGGGAGCCCACGCCTCGAAGGAGGTCCAGTTCAGTGACCAGCCAGGTCAGCAGCCCAGCCGAACAGGCCGACGGGGCTGGGGGTGCGGTTGTCGGTGGACAGCGCACCCCGCCGAGCCCGGGCGGCAAGGAAGTACGCCGTCTCGATCGCGTGATCATCCGCTTCGCGGGTGACTCCGGTGACGGTATGCAGCTCACCGGTGACCGCTTCACCTCGGAGACCGCGTCGTTCGGCAACGACCTCTCCACGCTGCCGAACTTCCCCGCCGAGATCCGGGCCCCTGCCGGAACCCTGCCCGGCGTGTCGTCGTTCCAGCTGCACTTCGCGGACCACGACATCCTCACGCCCGGCGACGCCCCGAACGTGCTGGTCGCGATGAACCCGGCCGCCCTCAAGGCGAACATCGGCGACGTGCCGCGCGGCGCGGAGATCATCATCAACACCGATGAGTTCACCAAGCGCCCGATGGCGAAGGTCGGCTACGAGACCTCCCCGCTGGAAGACGGCTCGCTCTCCGCCTACAACATCCACCCCGTCCCGCTGACGACGCTGACGGTGGAGGCGCTGAAGGACTTCGGGCTCTCCCGCAAGGAGGCCGAGCGCAGCAAGAACATGTTCGCGCTGGGTCTGCTGTCGTGGATGTACCACCGGCCGACCGAGGGCACCGAGAACTTCCTGCGGTCGAAGTTCGCGAAGAAGCCGGAGATCGCCGAGGCGAACATCGTCGCCTTCCGGGCCGGCTGGAACTTCGGGGAGACGACGGAAGACTTCGCGGTCTCCTACGAGGTCGCGCCCGCGACCAAGGCCTTCCCGACCGGCACCTACCGGAACATCTCCGGGAACCTGGCCCTCTCCTACGGGCTGATCGCCGCGGCCCGGCAGGCCGATCTGCCGCTTTACCTGGGCTCGTACCCCATCACTCCGGCCTCGGACATCCTGCACGAGCTGTCCAAGCACAAGAACTTCGGCGTGCGGACCTTCCAGGCCGAGGACGAGATCGCCGGCATCGGCGCGGCGCTCGGCGCGGCCTTCGGCGGGGCCCTCGGGGTGACCACCACCTCGGGACCCGGCGTGGCGCTGAAGTCCGAGACGATCGGCCTGGCGGTCTCGCTGGAGCTGCCACTGCTGATCGTGGACATCCAGCGCGGCGGCCCCTCCACCGGTCTGCCGACCAAGACCGAGCAGGCCGACCTGCTCCAGGCCATGTACGGGCGCAACGGCGAGGCCCCGGTGCCGATCGTCGCCCCGAAGACCCCCGCGGACTGCTTCGACGCCGCCCTCGACGCGGCCCGGATCGCGCTCACCTACCGGACGCCGGTCTTCCTGCTCTCCGACGGCTACCTCGCCAACGGCTCCGAGCCGTGGAAGATCCCCGAGGTCACGGACCTGCCCGACCTGACGGTCCGATTCGCCACCGCTCCCAACCACGAACTGGCCGACGGCACCGAGGTGTTCTGGCCCTACAAGCGGGACCCCGAGACGCTGGCCCGCCCGTGGGCCGTCCCGGGCACCCCCGGCCTCGAACACCGCATCGGCGGCATCGAGAAGCAGGACGGCACCGGCAACATCTCGTACGACCCCGCCAACCACGACCTCATGGTCCGTACCCGGCAGGCCAAGATCGACGGGATCGAGGTCCCCGACCTGGAGGTCGACGACCCCGACCAGGCGCGCACCCTGGTCATCGGCTGGGGCTCCACGTACGGCCCGATCACCGCCGCCGTCCGCCGGCTGCGGATCGCCGGCATCCCCGTCGCCCAGGCCCACCTGCGCCACCTGAACCCCTTCCCCAGGAATCTCGGCGAGGTCCTGGAGCGTTACGAGAAGGTAGTGGTGCCGGAGATGAACCTCGGGCAGCTCGCCACCCTGATCCGGGCGAAATACCTGGTCGACGCCCAGTCGTACAACCAGGTCAACGGAATGCCGTTCAAGGCCGAGCAGCTCGCGAAGGTTCTGAAGGAGGCCATCAATGACTGAGGTGACCGACGCCCCCAAGCTGCTCTCGCTGGTCCCGAAGGCCGAGGCCAAGCAGTCGGCCAAGGACTTCAAGTCGGACCAGGAGGTCCGCTGGTGCCCCGGCTGCGGGGACTACGCCGTGCTCGCCGCCGTCCAGGGCTTCATGCCGGAGCTGGGGCTGGCGAAGGAGAACATCGTCTTCGTCTCCGGAATCGGCTGCTCCTCGCGCTTCCCGTACTACATGAACACGTACGGGATGCACTCGATCCACGGCCGCGCCCCCGCCATCGCCACCGGCCTGGCCACCTCGCGGCGCGACCTGTCCGTCTGGGTCGTCACGGGTGACGGCGACGCGCTGTCCATCGGCGGCAACCACCTCATCCACGCCCTGCGGCGGAACGTCAACCTGAAGATCCTGCTGTTCAACAACCGGATCTACGGCCTGACCAAGGGCCAGTACTCCCCCACCTCCGAGATCGGCAAGATCACAAAGTCCACGCCGATGGGTTCGCTGGACGCGCCCTTCAACCCGGTCTCCCTCGCCCTCGGCGCCGAGGCCTCCTTCGTGGCGCGGACGGTGGACTCCGACCGCAAGCACCTCACCGAGGTGCTGCGGCAGGCCGCCGACCACCAGGGCACGGCGCTGGTGGAGATCTACCAGAACTGCAACATCTTCAACGACGGCGCCTTCGAGGTCCTCAAGGACAACGACCAGGCCGCTGAGGCGGTGATCCGGCTGGAGCACGGGCAGCCGATCCGCTTCGGTGTCGACGGGCACAAGGGGGTCGTCCGCGACCAGGCCACCGGCGAGTTGCAGGTCGTCGAGGTCACCCCTGCGAACGAGTCGAGCGTCCTGGTCCACGACGCGCACGCCGCCGGCCCCACCACCGCCTTCGCGCTGTCCCGCCTCGCCGATCCCGACACCCTGCACCAGACCCCCATCGGGGTCTTCCGCAGCGTCGAGCGGCCCGTCTACGACACGCTCATGGCCGACCAGCTCGACACGGCCATCGACCAGAAGGGCAAGGGCGACCTCGGCGCCCTGCTGACCGGCAACGACACCTGGACCGTCGTCGGCTGATCAGCCCCTGCCGGACCCTCCCGGACCCCCACGAAGCCCGGATCTCCCGCCCAGGAGGTCCGGGCTTCGCCACGTCGTCACGACAATGTCATGAGTATCTCCCCGTAACGGGCATGACATCGGGCCCCCACGGCGCTACCGTCGTGAGATTGGCCGAAAAGTCGTACAGGAGGGCCCGTGGAGGCACAGAACGAGCAGCGCACGGGTTTGCTCTACGGATTCGGTGCGTACGGAATGTGGGGGCTCGTCCCCCTCTTCTGGCCGTTCCTCAAGCCTTCCGGGGCGATCGAGATCCTCGCCCACCGCATGGTGTGGTCCCTGGCCGTCGTGGGGCTGGCGCTGCTCGCGCTGCGCCGCTGGGGCTGGATACGGGAGCTCGTCCGCGATCCCCGCAAGCTCGGCCTGACCACGCTGGCCGCCTCGGTGATCAGCGTGAACTGGGGCCTGTACATCTGGTCCGTCAACAACGGGCACGTGGTCGAGGCGAGCCTCGGCTACTTCATCAATCCGCTGGTCAGCATCGCCATGGGCGTACTGCTGCTCGGCGAGCGGCTGCGCCGCGCGCAGTGGGTGGCGGTCGGCATCACCTTCGTCGCCGTCCTCGTCCTCGCCGTCGGGTACGGCCGGCCGCCGTGGATCTCGCTGGTCCTGGCCTTCTCCTTCGCGACGTACGGGCTGATCAAGAAGAAGCTCAACATGGGGGGCCTGGAGTCGCTGACCGCCGAGACCGCCGTTCTGTTCCTGCCCGCCCTCGGCTACCTGCTGTGGCTCGGCACCCAGGGGCGGTCCACCTTCGTGACGGAGGGGCCGGCGCACTCCGCGCTGCTCGCCTCGACCGGCCTGGTCACCGCGATCCCGCTGGTGTTCTTCGGGGCCGCCGCGATCCGGGTGCCGCTGTCCACCCTCGGGCTGCTCCAGTACATGGCGCCCGTGTTCCAGTTCGGGCTCGGCGTCCTGTACTTCCACGAGGCCATGCCGCCCGAGCGCTGGGTGGGCTTCTCCCTCGTCTGGGCCGCGCTCACCCTCCTGACCTGGGACGCGCTGCGTACGGCGCGGCGCTCGCGGGCCGCGCTCGCGGCCGTGCCCGTCGCCGTCACGGCTCCGGCGCGCGAACCGGCGTAACGCTCCGCATCGCGGCGCACCACCGCGCATCCCCGGTCTCACGATCCTCCCCCAGCTACCGCTGGGCGGTGCCCCCAGGTACGAAACTCTCGTACCGGGGATCGTCCGTTTTCCGAACTACCCTGACCGAATTGTGGTCTTGACGGACAGTCACACTCTCGCTGAACATCAGGCTCGCACTGACGCACTAACGCTCACCCGCTCGATACCGCTCGTTCCGTTTCATCCCCGCGGAATCCCGGAGCCCCCACATGAGCCTGTCCGTCTCCCGGCGCCTTGCTGCCGTGACCGCCCTCGCGGTCGCGGGCCTGTTCGCCGCCACCGCCCCCGCCGCGCTCGCCGCCCCCACGGCGGTCACCGCGGCCCCGACGCCGCCCGACATCCCGCTGGCCAACGTCAAGGCCCACCTGTCGCAGCTCTCGACCATCGCCGCGAACAACGGCGGGAACCGGGCCCACGGCCGGACCGGTTACAAGGCGTCGATCGACTACGTGAAGGCCAAGCTCGACGCGGCCGGTTTCTCCACCACCCTGCAGACCTTCACCTCCAGCGGCGCCACCGGCTACAACCTGATAGCCGACTGGCCCGGCGGCGACCCGAACTCGGTCCTGATGGCCGGCGCGCACCTGGACTCGGTGTCCTCGGGCGCGGGCATCAACGACAACGGCTCCGGCAGCGCGGCCGTCCTGGAAACCGCCCTCGCCGTGTCCCGCGCGCAGCTCCAGCCCACGAAGCACCTGCGCTTCGGCTGGTGGGGCGCGGAGGAGCTGGGCCTGGTCGGCTCGAAGTACTACGTCAACCAGCTGCCGACCGCCGAGCGCGCGAAGTTCTCCGGGTACCTGAACTTCGACATGATCGGCTCGCCGAACCCGGGCTACTTCGTCTACGACGACGACCCGACGATCGAGCAGACCTTCAAGAACTACTTCGCGGGCCTCGGCGTCCCGACCGAGATCGAGACCGAGGGCGACGGCCGCTCCGACCACGCCTCGTTCAAGAACGTGGGCATCCCCGTCGGCGGCCTGTTCACCGGCGCAAGCAACACCAAGACGGCGGCCCAGGCGCAGAAGTGGGGCGGCACCTCCGGTCAGGCCTTCGACCGCTGCTACCACTCCTCCTGCGACAACACGGCGAACATCAACGACACCGCCCTGGACCGCAACTCGGACGCCGTCGCCTACGCGATCTGGACCCTCGGCACGGCCGTCGTGGTCCCGCCCGGCCCGTCCTTCGAGAACACGACGGACGTGAACATCCCGGACTCGCCCGGCGCCGCGGTGACCTCGCCGATCACGGTCTCGGGCGTCACGGGCAACGCGCCCACCACCACCAAGGTCGACGTGAACATCGTCCACACCTACCGCGGTGACCTGGTGGTCGACCTGGTCGCCCCGGACGGCACGGTCTACAACCTGCACAACCGCAGCGGCGGCAGCGCCGACAACCTCGTCCAGACGTACACCGTGAACGCCTCCAGCGAGGTCGCGAACGGGGTCTGGAAGCTGCAGGCCAAGGACCTGGCCGGGCAGGACGTCGGCTACATCAACAGCTGGAAGATCACCTTCTAGTCCGCGGCTCCACGGCACGACACCCCGGGCCCCGGTGCGATCCCCTCGGATCGCGCCGGGGCCTCCGCGCTGCGGCCACGGGTCCTCCGCGCTGCGGCTAAGCGTCCTCCGCGCTGCGGTTACGCGTCCTCCGCCGCCGCCCGTATCGAGGCCGACAAGGGTTCCTCGATGCGGGCCCGGAGCTCCCGCGCCACCGCCGCGACGTCCGCCCGACCCAGTTTCGCCGCCTCCACCAGATCGCCGAGCTCCTCCGGCGAGGGCAGCTGCTTGGCCCCGGCGACGCGCAGGTACGAGCGCGTCGCCGCGGCCGCGTAGAACTCGTTCATCGGGGATTCCAGCGCCGGGCACACCGCGAGGGTGTGCAGAAACGCGGCGGCCCGCCACGCGGTGTCCGGGGCGGGCTGTTCAGGGACCAGGACGAGGTCGTTCTGGTGCCGGGCGACCGCGGCGGCCACCCCGGAGGGATCCCACACGGCGGGGTCGGACGGGAGGTGGTGAGCCAGAGCGGTCCACGCCCACTCCATGGTGATCTTCAATTGCCGAACCGCTCCTGGAAGTAGCCCCAGTGGTCTGCGAACTCCTCGATGCCGGAGAGGAAGTTCTTCCGGTCCTCGTCGAGTTCGCGTTCCGTGACCTCGGTGATCAGCGCGGTGACCGTGGTCCCCAGCGCCGCCGCACGCGCCTTCAGACGTTCATGGAACTCTTCGTCCAGGCGAATGGTCACGTGTCTCGACATCCCACCACCGTACAGCGGGTGCGCTGTACGCACGTGCGGAACGGCAGAAGGGTGGGCCGGGACACAGTCCCGGCCCACCCTTCGAACACCGTGGCTACATAGGGCTACTTGTTGGCTTCGGCAGCCTTCACCAGCGCGTCCTTCGTGACGGCGCCGACGTAGACCTTGCCGTCGTCCGTGATCAGGGCGTTGACCAGGCGGGTCGACAGGACGCGGCCCTCACCGAACGAGCCGGTGACCTTGTCGCCGAGGGAGTTGAGGAACTGCTTGGCCTCCTTCGGCGCGTTCTTGTCGTTCTCCAGCTCCTTCAGGCCCTTGCCGGCGCCCGAGTCGATGCGCGCGATGGTCGCCCAGCCCTCGCCGAGCACCTTCACGTCACCGTCCTTGCCGTTCGCCCCGTCCATCAGGCCGCCGAGGCCCGGGAAGGAGTCCAGCGCCTTCCAGTGCTCGTCTTCCCCGGCCTTGCCGGCCTCGGCCGCGCCCTCGGTCACCTTGGCGCCCTTCGGCGCGGTGAACTTGAAGGTGTCGGCGGACGGCTTGGCGAAGTCCACCTTGGTGAAGCCCGCGTCCACGATCGGCTTGCCGCCCTGGCTGGAGAGCAGCTGCACGCGCAGCGGCACGCCGTTCTTCGCGTCGACCGCGATCTGGACCGAACCGACCGTGGAGCCGCTCTGCTTGGGCTTGAGGACCAGCTGGTAGGCGTCCCGGCCGGCCACCTGCGCGGTCTCGCCCACGCTGACGTCGGTGGTCGGGCCGGCGGCCTTCAGGACGTCCTGGGCGAGCTGCTGCGGGGAGGCCGCGAGCCGGTCGCCCGGCTTGTGCTCGGTGCCCTTGCCCGCGTCGCCATCCTTACCGGGCTGGGGGGCCTTCTCGTGGAAGACCTCGTTCGACTTGGAGTCGTAGCCCCACACGTCGTCGCCGTTGTGGATGAGGCTGTACTCGTCCTTGCCGTCGAGGAAGGTCAGCTTCTGGCGGTCCGGGCCGTCGGCCGCGACTCGGAAGGTGTGCGTGCCGTTCGCCAGCTGGGCGACCTTGTCCTCCGGGTTGGCCGAGCCACCCGCGACGCCGCCCCCGCCGAGCAGCCCCGTCGCGATCTTCGGCAGACCCAGGTCGGTGCTGATCTTGGCGGTGCCGGACAGCTCCTGCACGTCCGAGGCGGCGATCTTCTCGATCAGCTGCTGCGCCGTCACCTTCGGCAGATCGGGCCCCCCGGCGTTGGCGAAGGCCGGGACCATCGCCACGGTCGCCGCGGCCACACCCGCCACCGCCACCGGTACGGCGTACCGAGCGATCTTGCGAGAAGTGTTCGTGTTCGCTGCCATGTCAGTGCCCTGCCCTCTGTGTCCAAGGCGGCGACCCCCGTGTCGCCGCGCTCACCCGATCTGGTGGGGTTGATGACTCCATCTGACCAAATCGGCGGGGCGGGGGCGTCACTCCCCGGACGCAACTGTGCGTACGACCGTGGGATGACACGGGAAGGGCCCTTCCACCCCGACCCGTAGGGGTCGACGGGGCGGAAGGGCCCGTTCCACTGCCGAAGACGAAGGACACGTCCTAGCCCGCGCGGTGCACCACCGCGTCGCAGAGTTCCTCCAGCGCCGACTTGGCGAAGCACTCGGGCAGCGGCGCGAGCATGGCCCGCGCGTCCTCCGCGTACCGGATGGTGTCGCGGCGGGCCTGCTCCAGGGCGGGGTGCGCCCGCAGTCGGGTGAGCACCTCGGCGTGGCGCGCGTCGTCCGTCAGGTCGCCGTCCAGGAGTCGTACGAGTTCCAGGTCGGCCGGGTCGCCACCCTGGGCCGCCATCTCCCGCAGCCGCAGCACGGGCAGGGTCGGGATGCCCTCGCGCAGGTCGGTGCCCGGGGTCTTGCCCGACTCGTGGGCGTCGGAGGCGATGTCGAGGACGTCGTCGGCGAGCTGGAAGGCGGTGCCGAGGCGTTCGCCGTACTGGGTCAGGATGTCGACGACGGACTCGTCGGCACCGGACATCAGCGCGCCGAAGCGGCCGGAGACGGCGATCAGCGAGCCGGTCTTGCCGGCGATGACGTCGAGGTAGTGCGCGACGGGGTCGCGGCCGTCGCGCGGGCCGGCCGTCTCCAGGATCTGGCCCGTCACCAGCCGCTCGAAGGCCTCGGCCTGGATGCGCACGGCCTCGGGGCCGAGGTCGGCCAGGATGTGCGAGGCGCGGGCGAACAGGAAGTCACCCGTCAGGACGGCCACCGAGTTGCCCCAGCGGGTGTTGGCGCTGTCCACCCCGCGGCGCACGTCCGCCTCGTCCATGACGTCGTCGTGGTAGAGCGTGGCGAGGTGCGTGAGCTCCACAACGACGGCGGAGGGCACGATCCCGGGCGCGTACGGATCGCCGAAGCGGGAGGCGAGCATCACCAACAGCGGCCGGAAGCGCTTGCCTCCGGCGCGCACGAGGTGCTGTGCGGCTTCGGTGATGAAGGGGACTTCGCTCTTGGTGGCTTCCAGCAGACCCGCCTCGACGGCGGCCAGTCCGGCCTGGACATCGGTCTCAAGAGCCTGGTCCCGCACGCTCAGTCCGAACGGCCCGACGACGGTCACGAGGGGTACTCCTGTCTGCTGACGATCACGCTGACGATCACCTGGATTGTCGATGTGTCGCTGCCATCACTCAACCCAGCGTATCGGGTCTGTTTTCGATCACGGAGAGCGCCTGTCCGGCCGACACACGCGCACTGTCCGAACCGCACCGGTATGTTCTTGAGGAGCCGAAACAACCGGAGAATACGTTTTGTCCAGAACTGCGACCGATATAGACGAGCCCGCCGATCCGCCAGGCCACCAGCCGCCGCCCCCCGACGACCACGCCTTCCTCGGCCACCCCCGGGGCCTCGCCACGCTCTCCGGACTGGAGATCTGGGAGCGCTTCTCGTTCCTGGGCATGCAGGCCATCCTCGTCCTCTACTTCGCGGACACGGTGGCCGACGGCGGCCTGGGTATGGACCCGGGCACCGCGGCCTCCGTCTCGGCGGCGTACGGGACCATGGTCTACCTCGTCTCCGTCGCGGGCGGGTGGCTCGCCGACCGCGTCCTCGGTTCGTACCGCGCCGTGTTGTGGGGCGGCGTCCTGATCGCCTGCGGCCACTACGCGATGGCCGTGCCGACCGCCGCCATGACCTGGGTGGGCCTCGGCCTGATCAGCGCGGGCACCGGCCTGCTCAAGCCGAACGTGGCCGGCATGGTCGGCAAGCTGTACCGGACGGACGACGAGCGGCGCGACGCCGGCTTCGCCCTCTACTACATGGGCATCAACATCGGCGCCTTCGCCGGCCCCCTGATCACCGGCTGGCTCGGCGAGCACAAGGGCTGGCACTGGGGCTTCTCCGCCGCGGCCGTCGGCATGACCGCGGGCCTGGTCCAGTACGTCCTCGGCCGCCGCCACCTGGCCGGACGCGAGCACTCGGCGGAGTTCGGCCTCGCCCCTGACGCCATGCGCTCGACCGTGACGAAGATCATCGGCAGCGGGCTCGTCCTCGTCGTGCTCGCCACCCTCCTGGCGGTCACCGGTTGGCTGACGATGGGCCGCTTCGTCGACCTGCTCACCCTCGCCTCCGTGATCGCCCCGGTCGTCTACTTCGCGATCATGTTCCGGAGCTCCCGAGTGACGGACGAGGAGCGCGGCCGGCTTCGCCCGTACGTGGTCCTCTTCCTGGCCTCGGTCGCCTTCAACTTCATCCTCTTCCAGGCCTACTCGACGATGATGCTGCTGGCCTCGACCAACGCCCGCACCGAGATCCTCGGCTTCCACTTCCCGGCGAGCTGGTACGCCTCCGCGCTCGGCGCCTTCGAGGTGCTGCTCGCCCCGGTGGTCGCCGCGCTGTGGGTCCGGATGGGCCGCCGCCAGCCGCACTCCTCGAACAAGATCGCCATCGGGGTGATCCTGGGCGGCCTGTCCTTCCTGCTGATGATGATCCCGACCTCCGGGCAAGGCGCGGACACCTACGAGATGGCCGCCTGGTGGATCGTCGGCTCGTACCTGCTGCTCGGCCTCGGCGACATCCTGCTGGAGACCTCGGGCATGTCCGCCACCACCAAGCTCGCCCCCAAAGCCTTCAGCAGCCAGACCATGGCGCTGTGGTTCCTCTCTCTGGCGCTGGCCAACGGCATCCAGGCGCAGCTGGTCAAGCTCTACGGCGAGGTGTCCGACCCCGTGTACTTCGGCGTGAACGGCGCCGCCGCGGTCGCGGCGGGCCTGGCCGTGATCGCGCTCGCGCCGTGGCTGCGGCGCACGATGCACCCCGTCCACTGAGGTCCACGGAGGTTCACTGAGGTGGTTGTCGAATGATCATCCGTACCGAGTTCCCGTACGAGACCACCCACGAGGACGTCCGGATCCCGCTGCCCGACGGAGTCGAGCTGTACGCCCGGATCTGGCGCCCGGTCACGGACGAGCCAGTCCCGGCGCTGCTGGAGTACCTCCCCTACCGGCTCACCGACTGGACCGCGCCGCGCGACTGGCAGCGCCATCCCTGGTACGCGGGCCACGGCTACGCCTCCGTACGGGTGGACGTGCGCGGCCACGGGTGCAGCGGGGGCCGTCCCGGCGACGAGTACGACGCCCGCGAACTGGCCGACGGGGTCGCGGTGGTGCAGTGGCTGGCGGCGCAGCCGTGGTGCACGGGGTCGGTGGGGATGTTCGGGATCTCCTGGGGCGGCTTCAACTCCCTCCAGATCGCGGCCTTGGCCCCCGAAGCGCTGAAGGCGATCGTCACCGTCTGCTCGACGGACGACCGCTACGACAACGACGTGCACTACATGGGCGGCTCGGTGCTGGCCGTCGACATGCACGCGTGGGCGGCGACCATGCTGGCCTTCGCCTCCCGCCCGCCGGACCCGAAGTTCGTCGGCGACGGCTGGCGGCAGCAGTGGCTGGACCGGCTGGAATCGGTCGAACCCCTGATCCACACCTGGCTCTCCCACCAGACCCGTGACGGCTACTGGCGCCACGGCAGCGTCTGCGAGGACTACTCGGCGATCGGCGCGGCCGTCCTCGCCGTGGGCGGCTGGCACGACCCGTACCGGGACACCGTGCTGCGACTGGTCTCCGCGCTGCCTTCGTCGCGCGTCCGGGGCCTGATCGGGCCGTGGTCGCACCAGTACCCGGACCGGGGGCTTCCGCCGGGCCCGGCGATCGGCTTCCTCCAGGAGACCCTGCGCTGGTGGGACCACTGGCTGAAGGGCGCGGACAACGGCGTCATGTCCGAGCCGCTGCTGCGCTCCTGGATCAGCGACTCGCACCCGCCGGCCACCGTGTACGAGGAACTCCCCGGCCGCTGGGTCGGCGACCGGAGCTGGCCCTCGGCCTCCGTCGTCCCCGTCCCGTACGGGCTCCAGGGCGCGCCGGTGGTCGTGGCGTCACCGCAGCACACCGGGCTGGACGCGGGCCGGTTCTTCCCGTTCGGCAACGCCGCGGACCTGCCGCCGGACCAGCGGGAGGAGGACGCGAAGTCGGCGTGCTTCGAGTTCCCGGTGGGCGGCGGGTCTCCCGGCGAGCCCGTGGAGCCGGTGGAGATCCTCGGGCGGCCGTCCGTGACGGTCCGCCTCCGCCTGGACGTGCCGTACGGGCAGGTCGTGGCCCGGCTGTGCGACGTCGCCCCCGACGGCTCCTCGACGCTGGTCACCCGGGGCGCGCTGAACCTGTCGGCCCGGCAGGGCCGGGACAGGGCGGTGCCGTGGCCGGTGGGCTCGTACGAGGACGTCACCTTCGAGCTAAACGGCATCGGGCACTCCTTCCCGCCGGGGCACCGCATCCGCCTCGCGCTCTCGTCCGCGTACTGGCCGTGGATCTGGCCGCGGGCCGGCTCCGAGGCGGGCTGGACCCTGGACCCGGCGGGCAGCGTCCTGACCCTCCCGGTCCGTGCACCGTCCCCCGCCGACGAGGGGATCGTCTTCGAGGCACCGGAGCAGTCGGAGCCCCTGGGCGTGTCCTTCCCGGCCACGCTGGACGAACCGCGCCCGGAACGGCTGGTCGTACGGGACGTCGCGCGCGGGGTGTGGCGGCTGGAGGTGGACCCGCGGTACGGGGGCACGCGGGTGTACCCGGACGGGCTGGAGTACGGCGAGGACGCGGTGGAGGAGTACGAGATCGCCGACGGGGACCCGCTGTCGGCGCGGACGCGCTCGGAGTGGCGGATCCGGTTGCACCGGCCGGAACTGGGCTGGGACGCGCGTGTGGAGACCCGGTCGGAGATCGCGTGCGACGCGGGCGGCTTCCTGACGTCGAACGAGGTGGTGTGCCGGGAGGGCGACGAGGTGGTCTTCCACCGCACGTGGGAACGCCGGTTGCCGCGCGCGGCGGGTTGAGCCGGGTTCAGCTGCCCTGGCGGGCAGCCCTGGGGCTCCGCCCCAGACCCCGCGCCTCAAACGCCGGCGAGGCCGGAACATCCGGCC